>CANHJA010000095.1 GCA_947460795.1 Bacteroidota bacterium
CTAAAAGAAGAAACTGAAATTGAGATTCAAACGATCCATGGGGTTGGGTTTAGATTTATCAACCCAAGTGCTAAAGTTGAAGAAGAATAGTACTTTGTATTTCTTTCATCTCTTCAGTCGTCAGTGTTAGTTTTTTTCTAGTAAAATTTAAATCATCCGCAGAATTGATCGGAACCAAGTGCATATGTGCATGTGGAACCTCTAAACCAATTACGGACAATCCACAGCGCTTACAAGGAAACGTTTTTTCAATTGCTTTGGCAATTGGTTGTGCGAACACTAACCACTTTGAAAGTATTTCTATATTGACATCAAAAATTTTATCGCATTCTTGTTTAGGTACAACTAAAACATGCCCTCTCGCGATTGGTGTAATGTCTAAGAAGGCAATAAAATTTTCATCTTCTGCTATTTTATAACAAGGAATTTCTCCTTGGATAATTTTAGTAAAAATACTAGCCATAATTTAAATAGAGATACTCTCAATTTTAAATTTCATGATTCCACCAGGGGTAGTTACTTCAGCAATTTCACCCACTTTTTTCCCTAATAAACCTTTACCAATAGGTGAAGAAACTGAAATTTTACCAATTTTAATATCTGCTTCATTTTCTGAAACGAGATGATATTCAAGAGTTTTTTTAGTTCCCATATTGGTAATTTTCACTTTGCTTAATATTGAAACTTTGCTTAAATCAATATCATTGACATCTAAAACACGTGCATTCACAACAGCAGTTTCCAAAATTGAAATTCTTGCTTCATGATGTCCTTGTGCTTCTTTAGCAGCATCATATTCAGCATTTTCTTTTAAATCCCCTTTTTCTCTTGCTTCTGCTATTGCTTTTGCAATTTCACTTCTGCCATGACCTTTTAAGTGGTTAAGCTCAAGTATCATTTGATCTAATGTTTCTTTTGTAACGTATGTTATATTACTCATTTTTTTATCTCGTTGTATTTGTAAAAAAAGAAACAACGCTTTCAAAGAAAGCGTTGAATTCATTCATTAATTTATAATAATATTTTTTATTTTTTGCCTAAAAATAAACGTAGACCAATGGTGTGTGCTCCACCTGAAAATCTTGTTGGTTTAAATGCATAATCAACTGCAACTTCTGGAGCTTTTTCATTGTCAGAAAATTTTGACTTGAATGAAGTACCTATACTCAATCCAGAATAGATAGTTGTATTTTCTGTTTGACTAAAAATATCTGTTTCATATCGATATGCTACTCTTGCCATGAATTTTTCTTTGTAAGCATATTCTACTCCTAAACCAATCCAATCATTGAAATAAGCATTTGAAACAAAGCTAACCATTGGTGTCAATCTGTGCATTCCTTTTGAAGATGCAGTTGTTTTTGAAGGGTCTGTAGCTTCTGTTTTTCCGTTTTCATCTAAATAAAAATCATTGGCAACAGCAATATTTAATTGCGTAGGCAAACCAAATTTATCTGATCTTGATTGTACCGTGTAATCTTTTGCATAGTCGGGGCTAGTTCCTTGAAAACTGAAACCATCACCAGAAAAACGCATGTTAGTTCCTACATTTCTTAGTGTAATTCCGATATGTAAATTGTCATTTTTACCATTGGTGTATTGTATCCCTGCATCAAAACCTAGGCCACTTGCTTTAATATTTTCGATTGTTTCATTAACATAAGTTACATTTAAACCAGCAGACATATTTTTAGAAAAGGTATGTCCTAATCCAACAGACATGTTTACAAAAGACGGTTTGTATGTTCCAAGGCCTCCTTCTGGTGCATTTTCTTGAGTTCTTGTGATATCACCAAAACCAAACGACATAATGTTTACACCTAAAACTCCAACTTCTCCTAAACCATAAGCTAATCCAACATTGCTCAGGCTCATTCCTGTACCCCCTAAAAAACGGGTGTGAGCGAAACCTATTTCGTTATTGGTTGTTTTAGCTAAACCAGCAATGTTACATTTCATCGCTTCAATACCTGTTACTTGAGCGCCATTCAATCCAAATAAACCACTCGAAGCACCCCATGGGTTAAATAGTAATTCTCCAGCACCAGATTGTCCGGTTCTATCTCTGTTTCCTGCAATGGCACTCAAACTAATAAGTACTGAAAATGCCGTTAATTTAATTTTATTCATAATAATAAAATGATAATTAGTTATATAATATAAATTAGAAATTGGTGATATCAACTGGTCTCATAGCGCCAAACCATTTTACTACAGTTTCACCTATCCCTGGTAAATCAACATGAATTAAATACATACCACTTACGATTGGAATATTTTTATTGTTTTTCAAATCCCAATCTACATAGTTTGTTCTTCCATCATTTTTATTGATTGTTTTAACCAAAGCACCATCTAACGTATATATCTTAATTGTCGCTTTTTCTGGTAAATTAATGATTTTAATTTTACTTTCTAAACGATTTGCTTCGTACTCACTTACTGCATAATAAGGGTTTGGAACTGCATGTATTCTTTTTAATAATTCATCTTTCTTAGATGTATAGCTATTTCCTGCATCTCCTAATTTAACTGGTACAATTCCATCAGTAGTGAATGTATATAAAGGCCATCCATTATTTTGTAATTCTTTATTTGGATCCGCCTTGTAAGCAGTATATGGTCTTGTAACATTGATTTTTATTCTTGTATCGGTTGGGATAATTCCATCTTTAAATGATTTTAATTTAAATCCTGGAGTCAACATTGGAACCCCCACCCACATCATTGATTTGTAGGCATCTCTTAAATTTACTTCATTTCTTAATGGGCTATTATTTGCTGCAGCTATTTTATTTTTTAAGGTTAAGCCCTCATCATATTTAGTTCTTGTTACATAAATAATATGTTTTCCACCCCATCTGTTGATGATATCTCCATTGTTTTCTGCAAAACGAGATGTAGGATTCCAAATCATATCTTTCCCATTATCTTCAGAATTGAAAGACTCTTCACCAAATGCAATATTTAATCTTTCTCCTGTTTCTAAGTTAATAGCATAACCAGGGAAATAACTCATCCCCGTTTCGTTATTGTCATAAGCTGGAGATCCGTCACTGTTTGGATCTTTTAGTAAAGAAGCATGTTTACGTAAATTGAATTTGTACGCACCATTTTCAGCTACTGTAGATGCAGGAGATAAATTGTAATCTGTCATTTCAATAACAGGACATTTAGACCATAAGCTTCTGTCATTTGTAAGTACGATGTCGATACTATAAACATCTTCTAAACGATTCACTAAACGGTCATTTGATATTAAACTTCCTCCAGTTGCTGGCACACTACCATACATTAAACCATAACCACAAACACTTTTTATTTCATTTGAAACTAAATTGTAAGGAGCAAAGGTTCCATTTAATACACCTTCAAAAGTACCCGCTTGATCTTTATTTTTTAATTCAAGAACAGTTGAACCATTTACTGTAATTGGTTTATTATCCCAATCTACTGTGTTACAGTCGTTGTTGCTGGCATCACTCGCGTCTCCACCTTCCACACCGGCTCTAATCCAGTTAAAGAAAGATTTTCCTTCACCATCTTGAACTCCAGTTAACCAAGTATTACTCTTGTCATTAAAAATGATACTTGAGCTGATTAAACCATTATCTGGTATTTTAGGATTATCACCAGGTCGTTTTTGTTGTTGAATAGCAGCCATGATACCCCAATCTAATGATTTTACTGAATTCCCAGTAAGTGCATCTTGACTAAAGTAGCGTCTTAAATACTTTTCATTGTAGTTTAAAATATTTGATCCACTGAAAATTGTATCTTTTTCTCCATTAGGGCCGTCACGAGCAATTAACCATTTTGTGTATTGCGCTTTTGCTCCTAAAGAAGTATCGTTCCCTGTTGCTAAAATAGTTGCTGTTGAAGTTGCATCAAATTTATAAAAACTATCTACTAATAATTTAACCGTGTATGTACCAGGTTTGATGCTATCAGGGTTGACAACTTTCATTTTCAATGGCCCACTTCCCGGCTTGTAAATAGGCGCATATGCTTGATAATTAGGACCTTTCAATGCTTCCATTTCAGATTCTTCTGATAATTCTAAAGCAATACCGCCATTTCCTTTACCTTCTATTCGTTTAATTTGAATACCTGTACCATAATCAGCATAGGTTTGCATATATAAACTATCTGATCCTGGATGAGGCATTGCTTTGATTACTTGAATCGGTAATTTTCTACCATCTGTTCTACTTTCAAGATATTCAATATCCTGTGTTGAATCTAAATTATTTTGATCAAAATCTTTAAATTTATTAAATGCATACGCAATGGCTACATAATAATATGTTTTGTAATTTACTAAACTTTTAGATGTACCAGAAGCAAATGCATCTTCTGTGATTTGAAATGAATGAGTAATCCCTTTATCAGATCCTGATACTAATAACTTAGGAATGTATTGTGTAGAAGAAACTTCAGGATCAATTTCATAATTGATAATGTTTCTGATACCATTTTTTACATCACATTGAAAAACAGCTTTTGCTTTTTCTGTGTTTACAGAACCGTCTTTATTTCTAATATCTGAAATAGAAACTGTGCTATTTTTCAATTGATAAACGATGTATCCTTCAAATTTATATGTAGAATCTGGGTTTCCAATTAAAGCAGCTTTTTTAATTAGCTCTTTTCTTAATTCTAATGCATTTAAATTGGTTGGGTACTGTTCGTTTTCATTATTAGAACCAGCCAAATTATCTAAATCAAATATTAATTTTCTATCTAAAGGTTGCACAACCATTTTAGGTGCTTGTGGACCATCTGGTAAATTAAATTCATTGATAAATAAATTTTGAGCTCTATCATCACATACTTGAATTTTAGAGAAACAAGCATCTTCACCACCTCCTACATTAGGTACCCAAATTGCTCCAATGGTAATATCACTTGGAACGGCACCAGGAATTAATGGGAAAGGACCTGCAGAGTGAATGAAACGTCTATCTGCTGGTGTATTTGAAGGACCTCCTGTAATTGTATTAACTTCTGACCATGTTCCTTTTTTACAAGGATCTCCAGTAAAGATAAAATTAGTAATTGGATTTGATGCACTTACTGCGGCTCTAGCTTGATCAGAGCGAGTGAAACGAGCTCCATTTTTCCATGAACCAGTCATATATCCATAAAAATGAGACAAGGCTTCCGGATTACCGTAAGGTGAGAAATCATTGTCATAATAGGTAAAGTTAGACATTTTAAGGATGGTATCTTTTTGAGTGTTTACGTCAAAATATTTTGGACCTCTAAAATAATCAACTCCTACCATCGGGATTTCAAAACCATATCCTTGAGCACCATCGTCAAATTTATCTCCATTGTACAAAATTCCTAAACCTCTAGCCGTATCACAACCTACATAGTCATCAAAAGCATATCCTAAATCAGCATCAGACCAAGTAGACATGTACGTACTATCTAATTGACTTGTACTGAAATTGTTAATTTTATAATTGTAGAAAGTGGCATCATTTAAACAGTTATTTGTTGAAAAAGCAAATGCAGCAGATTGTATCTCTAAACCAATGGCATCAGAAGATGTTTCTGTTTTTGTATTTCCCTTGTCATTAAATATCCACCAAATATATTGATCTCCTAAAATTTTAGGATAATCTCCTTTTCTCCAATTGTAAACACCTTTACCACCATTTGCTGTATCAACATCCACGAATCCTGCCATATCTCTGTTTGGCATGTAAGACATTAATCCACCACCTGCACTTAATACATCTTTATTTCCTTTTGCTGGCCACTCTTTAATAATTAATGGAACTGAAGCATCATTATCAAGAATTCTGTTTTTAATACCATTGGTATCTGTTAAAGGTAAATCACTGTATATTAAACGAAATTTATTAATATCGGATGTGTTTATTTTCCAAAAACGGTCCCATTCAGCACAAGTATTGTAATCAATACTACCATTATCATCCAATGGACCAGACCAATAGTCATTACCTGTTTGACGGTATGTTTGTGCAGCTACTTTGATTTTTCCAGATGCCTTATCAACACCTCCAATCCATAATGAACCTGCAAATAATGCATTTTTATTACTGTTTTTCGGAACTTCATAAGCAGCAGTTGAATTTGGTCTATCCCACCACATGTCACCACCAGTCATTAATCTAGCACGCACATTGTTTACATCTAAATCGATAACTGCAGTTGTTTGGTCACAACCAGCAGCTGTTTTATTTAATCCTGTTTCTCTTTTTTGAGGATTTCCTATATTAGGTTTCCCAAAAGCTGTAGAAGCGATGGAAAGAATTGTAATTGAAATTAATATTATTTTATTCATAAAAAAGGTAGTTTATTGAATTAAAAATCTAAAGAAAATCCAAAGTTAATGATACGAGGATTGTTGAAAGAACCAGGACTAGCGATACGAGTACGATACATATCGATGAATGATTGTTGGAATTGATAGTTATTTTTTACTGTTGAAAGTCCTTGTGGAGACGTTAAATATCCATCATCATCACCTAAACCAGTGTATCCATAAACTGAAAGGATATTGCGTGTATTTAAGATATTTGTTATTTGACAATATACATTTAAATAAAGTGGACTTTTTGATGCCATCTTTTTACCATCTGCTCCTTTTACTTTTGGAGAAATCATAATGCTTTTATCTATTCTTACAGCCAATTCAGAATTCCAAGGTAAACGAGAACCATTGATTGTTCCAATGATTGGAGTACTGTTAAAGTCACCTCCTACAACTGGTGTTGCCAAAGCAGATCTTGTGTATGGCTCACCGCTTCTAGCTCTGAATAAGAAGTTAATCCCTGAATTACTAAATGGATAACAATTTCCAACTTTAGGACCTTTATTGTCTTCCTCATAACGATAATCTAATGTAGCATTTAAGATATGTCTTGAATCGATATCAAGAGGGAAAACGGTTCTTAAATTCGGTTGTCCTGTTGCTAATAAAGAAGATTGAGAAGTTGTATTCGATCCAGTTCCTTCAGCAAATTGCAACGTATAGTTGATATCCATTCTGATTGGTCCAATACGTCTGAAATCTAAACGAGCTGTAAATCCTTTTGTAGTTGAAAAATCTCTATTGCCATATGTTTGGTAAGAAATTGGGTAAGCCAATAATAAACGTTGTAATTGAATTTGATTTTTACGCTCTCTATAATAAGCTTCTAATGTTATGGAAGCTAATTTAGATAATTTTTGTTGATAACCAAATGAATAGTTGATGGCTTTTTCCATTTTTAAGTTGCCATTATTAATTGTAGCGCCTCTTTCTGCAAGGAAGTAATAATCATCCGGAGTTGTTTGAATATTTGAACTTGGAGTTTGAGTTACGATATCATAGTTACCATAAAATAATGCTTCATCAGAAATTGGGAACGTAAATTTAATACGTGGTGATAAAGATAATTGTGGTTTATAATCTTCGAATGAGTTATCAGGATTGAAGTTTTTACTTTTTATACTGTCTTTATTATTTTGCAACCAAGGTTGGATAGGTAAACCATCGGCATACAAACCTGATAAAATCGTAGGATCATCAACTACTTTTCCAAATGGATCATACCAAATATCTCCTTTTCTATATCCTACAATGGTTGGTTTAGCAGCTTTACTGTTATTAACGTATGCTACGTAATCTTTATCAAAATTAGAAACTGAAGAAGCATATTTATCTTCTTCTACATTGTATGCATAGTTGTAAGTTCCTTCTTTGATATCACCTACTTTTTTAACCGCATATAATGAATATTGATCTTTTAATACTTTTTGATTCGCATCATATCGATCCACACGCATACCAATGTTAAAGTTAATTGTTTTGTATGTAAATTTATCTAATACATAACCAAACATATATATTGGTCTAAATGCGCCTATTGGTCTTGAATAATCTCCTCTTGCATCTTTTTTAGTCCAAAAATCTTTAAAGCTTGGTTGTTTTTTTATTTTATTTCCTAAATAATCATATCCAAAATAACTTACAGCGTCTTCTCCACTGTTGAATAATTCTGTTGCATTAAACATATCCAAACTAAATGTACTAGGATCTAATGCATCTACATTAATTGTCTGAAGATTTGTTTCACTTCCGTATAATTTTTTACGTAATTCTTTATCAAAACGAGATTGATCTGCTGATACATATAATTGATCATATTGAATGGTATCAAA
>CANHJA010000096.1 GCA_947460795.1 Bacteroidota bacterium
CATTCTACATAATACTGGGTTGTTTATATTGCCGCCTAATTAAGCAGAGATGCTGCGAGGAGAGAAAAGGCAAAGCCTTTTGAGAACATAAAACCTACGAAGGAAATATTTTTGGAGAGCTGGTTCGTTGTAGCTCTGTTTGTGTTTTCTGCTTTTGGAAATTTATTCATTTTTTTTCTTACAAGTTTAATATTTGTCCGTAAATTTGTCCGCAATATGATAAATGTAAAATTCTACCTAGATAAAGCTGATAAAAGCAAAAAGTTTCCAATACACCTTGTTATTAGGCAAAAAGATATCCAAGTCAAGGTTGCGACTGGAGAGAAAATTTTGAAAAAGGACTGGGATAGTAAAAACCAGGTTGTCAAAGAGTCGGAATACACATATAAATCAATAAATAAGTTTTTGTGGTTTTTACAGCAAGAAGTTGAAAAATATTTTGATGCTGTTCCGCATTCTCAGTTTACAGATAAAAAAGTAAAAGAGAAAATTTTGTCCTTAGTAAATAGTCGAAAAGTCAATACAGATATTAAAATGGTCTGCGAAGATGCTGCGGAATATGAAGGAAAAATAAAAATAACTTTTGTCGATTTATTTGCTGGGGCTGGTGGTTTTAGTGAAGGGTTTTTACAAGCAGAACACGAAAATAAATGTTATGATTTTTTATTAGGTAGCGATATAAATGAAAATTGCGAATTAACTCATCTTGCTCGATATAACTACCAACTTGGAATGGATACAGAATTTTTGCGTCAAGATATTACTGAACCAGATTTTTTAGATAATTTATTGCAGAGGTTGAATAGTCAACAAGTTGATGTTGTTTGTGGCGGACCACCTTGTCAAAGTTTTAGTTTAGCAGGAAAACGTAAGAAGTTTGATAAAAAAGATGATTTGTTTGCTCACTACTTAAATGTGATTCGTGTGCTTCGCCCAAAGTATTTTGTAATGGAAAACGTAAAAGGAATTCTTACAAAAGAAGGTGGAAAGATAAAAGAAATGATACTACAAGAAATTAAGTCTATTGTTGATTTGAAAGAATTTCACCAGTTAATTTATTTTATAGCTAAGCTTAGAAAAGCTGAAAAAGAAAAAGCATTTACGCTGGATTGCTATAATTTACGAATGCAATTTGAATCAGCAAACGAAAAAGAATTGGAGAAATTAAGAGAAAGTTATATTCAGATTATTGAAAATAAATTTCGTTTGTTAACACCTAAAATTGCCGATTATAAAACAAGTAAAACGGATATTAATATAAATACAATTCGTCACGGTTTCAATTTGCTAAAACGAAGTAAAGAATTAGCCTATGTTAGAAAGAAACTAATATTAGAAAAAGCACATAGTGATTTAGATAATGATTTTTTTGCTGAAAAATTTGATTCCTTTTTGACTACCATAGAATCGGATTCAATTATTGAACAAATTCAAGAAGCTTTTAATAATATGAAACCTGCAAATGCATTTCAAAATGAAATTGCTGAAATAATTTCTGCTTTAGAAATTTACAATAATTCATTTGAGGAGTGTATTCAAGGGTTACAACCTTATGTTAAGGCATTAAGGGCAGAAGCTGAATTTGATGAGATTTTATCGCATATTAGGTTATATAATATTGATCAACCTTTTGTTGCGTTAGCTTCGAATTACGGTGTTCCGCAAAACAGAGAACGAGTTTTATTTATAGGTTGTCGCAAAGACCAGAAATTGGTAAAGGCTATTCCACCAACTGTAACCGATAAGGACAAAGTTACTGTGTTTGAAGCATTGTATGACTTAGATTTTGTTGGTAACGATGAAGAGAAGTTTGATTATGAAAAAATTGATTTAAAGCTACAGTATAACGGTTCTACTAAAAAAATGGAGTCTCTTTTAAAGAAACGAGCAATAGACGGAAAGCCTGAGGAAAAGAAAGGTCTAACTTATGCAGAATGGTCAAAAAAGGGAAGATTAAACGGTAGGTTTATAAATGCTAAAAATCCTTTTTATGTTAGAAATTTTGAAGAATTAAAAAATACGTTATCGCATATTGTTGCACCATTACACAATCATAAAACTAGTAAACAAAATGATGATGTTGTAAAAAGGCTTGATATCATTCTAAATACAGGTGATTACAATATGGCTAAAAAGCAATTAAAAAAAATTGGTTTGGATTCAGAAAAGAGAAATTACAATGTTTTAAAACCAAATTCTCAAAGTGCTACTATTATGACCATCGCGGATGATTATATACATTATTCTAATCCAAGGGCATTAACTGTAAGAGAAATGGCAAGACTGCAATCATTTGATGATTCGTTTGTATTTCAAGGCAAACGTTCAACTGGTGGTAATAAACGTAAGTTTGAAGTGCCACAGTTTACATTAGTAGGTAATGCAGTTCCTCCTTTAATGGCTCGTGCTGTTGCATTAGAAATATTAAAAAATTTAAAGTAGTCATTGATGAGGCAATTAACCACGCTTGAAATAAATAGGATAAAACTTCTAACCGAAAAATCAGTTGAACTTAGTTTGATTGAACCAACAGGAACAGGACTTGAAAAGTCGATTATGGATGCTACAGGTTCGGTACGAACTTATTTGAAAGTCAATAATATTCACGATTTTGAATCGCAAAAACAAGGGCAGGAAAGTAAAATTCAAATTACTTCATTTTTAATTTCTTCTGATGAGCTAGTCAATTCAGTTGCTTCATTGTACCGTCCGAATACTAAAAAAGGAGACCCAAGAATCTGGTTTAAAGGTTTGGGTGCTTACTCAACTGCAAATGATATTTTAGGAATAATTGCTTTTGAAGGAAAGTTGTATATTTTGAATATTACGCAAATTAATGTACACCAGTTAATTGAAAGTAAAATATCAAATCCGCTACAGGATTTGGTTAATGAAATAAATCAAATTTCTAATGAAGTTGCAGAAGAACTATTGAACCTCTTAAATAAAATTGCTGCGAAAGGACCTGTTCCTGCAATGTTGCAAGCCGATACTGCAATTGGGAGAACACTTGAAACGCTTTTAGGAATAGATATAAATTCGTCAAAGAAACCAGATTACAAAGGCATTGAATTAAAGTCGTTTCGAGATAAAAGAGGTAATCGAAAAAATCTGTTCGCTCAAGTTCCTGATTGGAATTTAAGCAAGTTTAAAAGTTCTGCCGAAATCTTAAATGCTTTTGGCTACAGTCGAGGAGAAGATTTTAAATTGTATTGCACAGTTTCCACACTTGTAAGGAATTCACAAGGTTTGAAGTTGAAAATGGATAGTGAAATTAGTCAACTTATTGAAAATTCTGATAAATCGAGTGCTGGAGATTTTGTTGTCTGGGGATTAGAAACTTTACATAAGCGTCTGCTAGAAAAGCACAATGAGACTTTTTGGATTGCTGCCGATTCTATAACGATTGGTGGAAAAGAACATTTTCAATACAAAAAAGTTGAGCACACAAAAAAGCCAATTGTTTCTCAGTTTGATATTTTGCTAGAACAAGGAATTATTACACTTGACCATTTGATAAAAAGAAAACCAACGGGAAGCGTTGTAGAGAAAGGTCCAATTTTTAAAATAAAACCGAATGCTCTGGATTTATTGTTCCCTCCAAGTCAGTCATATTCATTATTGTTGAAGTAATTCTAATTCGTTTAGTGCGGTGGAAAAATTTCAGCTCTTTTGGATTTGCGAAGCATTGGTTTTTGTGTCGGGCAAAATCAAATGTGCCTAAATTCGGGTGAGCCTTTTTTCAGTCGGTTTATGGTCGCACTCTCGGTCTGTTAGACTTTAACTTATTTATACCCGCAAAATTGTTCAGTGATATTAACAACTATTGCCATTTTTACAAATCAAATATAATAATAATTTAAAAAATAGGTGCTAGATTTTGTGTATTTAATCGTTTATTCTATTTGTGATAAGGCTGTCTGCATACACTTTTTATACTGTTGTTTATAGTCATTTACATCCATTATAAAATTCATACGGCTTAACTCAAAATTAAAAACTCAATCCACTATCTTTGCGACCTATAAAAAAATACAAAAATGCAAAATAACGAGCAACCACAAAACCAATTGAATATTGAATTGACAGAAGAAATGGCTGAAGGGGTCTATTCAAATTTAGCTATCATTACTCATTCAACTGCCGAATTCGTATTGGATTTTATTAATGTAATGCCTAATGCACCGAAAGCAAAAGTAAAGTCTAGGGTAGTTTTAGCTCCTCAACATGCAAAACGTTTAATGAAAGCGTTGGTAGAAAATGTGAAAAAGTTTGAGCAAGTACATGGTGCTATCAAAGATATTGAACAAAATGCTTTGCCAATGCAATTTGGAGGTCCAACGGGTCAGGCGTAAGAGGATAGATTTGGGATTTTAGACTTTCTCAGATCATACAATCACATATCTCTCAATCACATATTTCAATTTTATATCTAAATAAAAACATGACAGAAAAAATTATTATACTCGATTTTGGTTCGCAATACACACAATTAATCGCTCGCAATATTAGAGAGCTGAATATTTATTGTGATATTATTCCCTATTATGCTGCTATTGAATATGATGAAACGGTAAAAGGGATTATTCTTTCGGGGAGTCCGGCTTCTGTGAATGAGGAAAATGCACCGATGGTGGATATCAAAGCCATGAATGCAAAGCTGCCGGTATTGGGCATTTGCTATGGCGCACAATTAACAACGAAAGTGTATGGTGGAATGGTTGGAAAATCGTCTACTCGTGAATATGGCCGCGCTAAATTATGCAATGTGGTTTCTTCTCATGCGATTATGCAAGGAATTTCAAACGACAATCAAGTATGGATGAGCCATGCCGATACCATTACTCAATTGGCCGATGCTGCTGAAGTAATTGCACAAACGGATACGATTCCTGTGGCTGCATTTACGATCAATGGGACTCCTAATCCGTTAGTGTGTTTACAATTTCATCCTGAAGTAACCCATTCTGAAAACGGGAAACAAATCATTAAAAACTTTGTAGTGGGCATTTGTGGTTGTCAGCAAGATTGGACGCCATCACATTATATACACGATACCATTGAAAGTATCAAAAAGCAAGTAGGTGATAAAAAAGTGATTATGGCATTGAGTGGAGGAGTGGATAGTACCGTTGCTGCAACTTTAATTCATCGTGCTATTGGTAAAAATTTATATTGTGTGTTTGTTGACAATGGCTTGCTTCGTAAAAATGAATATGAAGAAGTATTGAAAGATTATGAAGTTTTAGGTTTAAATATTAAAGGGGTGAATGCTTCCGATTTATTTTACAGCAAATTAAAAGGAGTCTCTAGCCCAGAAGAAAAACGAAAAATTATTGGTGGATTATTTATTGATATTTTTCAGGAAGAAGCGGAGAAAATCCAAGACATCCATTTTTTAGGACAAGGAACTATTTATCCCGATGTAATTGAAAGTGTTTCTGTAAACGGGCCTTCTGCAACTATTAAATCGCACCACAATGTGGGCGGTTTGCCAGAAAAAATGCGCATGCAATTGGTGGAGCCTTTAAGAGCATTATTTAAAGATGAAGTAAGAAGAATTGGTTTAGAATTAGGGTTAAGTGAAAATTTCATTCATCGTCATCCTTTTCCTGGTCCAGGCTTAGGGATTCGTATTTTGGGTGAAGTAACAGAAGAAAAAGCAAGGTTGTTGCAAGATGCAGATGCGATCTATATCAACTTATTGAAAGAAAATAATTTATATCATACTATTTGGCAAGCAGGTGCGATTTTATTGCCTGTGCAAAGTGTAGGTGTTATGGGAGATGAAAGAACATATGAATTTACCTTGGCACTTCGCGCGGTAACCAGTGTGGATGGTATGACGGCAGATTGGTCGCATATTCCGTATGATGTATTGGCAAAAATTTCCAATGAAATAATCAACAGGGTTAAAGGGATTAATCGGGTCGTATACGATATTAGCTCAAAACCGCCTGCAACTATTGAATGGGAATAATTTCTTATTTTTGAAAAAATTAAAATCTTATCATGACTAAATATTTATTAGTTGTATTTTTTACAGTATCCTGCCTAATTGGAAATGCTCAACGAAACCAAGAGTTTGAGACCGATTCAAAAGGGAATGTAATTTTTGGTAAGCGTGTTAAAAAAGAGCGTTACAAAATTGCCGTTCTTACGCCTTTGTATTTAGATTCAGTAGATTTAGAAAAAAATTTAGCAACTATTCCTAAGTTTATGATGCCGGGTTTAGATTTTTATCAAGGGGTTCAAATTGCTGCAGATACTTTACGAAAACAAGGATTTAAATTAGATATTTATATTCATGACAGTAAATCGGAATACCTAAATGTTCAAAGTATTATTGAGACGGATCGATTGGATTCGATGGATTTAATTATTGGTAATGCCAGTGTGAGTGATTTAAAATTATTGGGTGATTTTGCAAAGTCAAAAAGAATAAATTTCATTTCGGCTGTTTCTCCTTCAGATGCTGAACAAGTGAATAACCCTTATTTTACGATTCTACAACCTCGATTGGCTTCCCACATTGAAAAAATGCACAAACATATAAATGCTCGTCATCCTGAAGACAATGTTTTTTATTTGTATGGAAGTGCACAGTCAGAAAAAAATGGGCTTGCTTATTTTCAAAACGATTTACTCAATCCAGTTCCAGGCCGATTTAAAGCCATTGAAATAAAAGATGAAAATTGGATCGTGAATCAATTGAAAAGAAATATAGATACCAATTATCATACTACTATTTTTTTAGGTGTTTTGGATCCATCTACCACATTTAAATATTTGAAAGTATTGGCGCCAATGGCTGAAAAATACAACTTAACTGTGTATTGTATGCCAACTACGGAGGCGATAAAATCGTTGTCAAAAACAACTGAATTTCCCAATTTGCCCGTCTATTATACAACGGCTTATATCATAGATAAAATTACTCCTGCCAGCATGTATATTGCTAAAAAATATAAAGCTCGTATGGGTGGCTTGTCTTCAGACGTAGTTTATAAAGGCTTTGAAAGTTTATATTATTTTGCCAACATGATGAAAAAATACGGGGTGCCTTTTAATGATAATTTAGGGGATAACTCAAACTCATTTATTACGCCCTACAAAATAACGCCTGTAATAGATAATGGCGTTCATCAATTCAACGAGAACAAATTTTTGTATTTAATGAGATACAAAAATGGGATTATGAGCTATGAGTAAAAAACGAATTTGGAATTTTACATCTTCAAGACCTTAAATTCTACTCGTCTGTTTTCTGCTTTTAATTCTTCAGTACTCTCGTCTTCATTTATTTTTCGAGAGCCACCATATCCTTTGAAAATCATTCTATTACCATTGATTCCTTTTTTGGTTAAAAATTGATATACGGCTTTGGCTCTGTTTTCAGAAAGATTGTGTGTGCCTTCATCCCAATCAAATCCATCTGGTTCATCAATGGTACAACAAACATGCCCTTGAATTTCAATTTCGAGTTTTGGGTTTTCATGCATTAATTCAAATAGTTCTTCTAAAATAGCTTTCGATTCATCTTTTATAATGTGCTTTCCAGGGACGAATAATAAGTTTTCTAATACAACATTTTTTCCAACACTCAATTCATATTTTTTAATGATTGGATTATTATTTGTTAGCAAAGGCTGGGGCTCCGAATATGGCTGCGAATTTTCACTTTCAAAAACTGTCACTACCACCCGCCTGTTTAATTGCCGCTCAAATTCTGTTGCATTTTTATTCAATGGTTTTTCTTTGCCAAAACCAATGCATGTTTTTATGGCTGTTTTTGAAATGCCATTTTGAACTAATAATTTTTTAATTTCATTGGCTCTATTATTTGATAAAATAATATTGTATTCTTTACTGCCAACGCTATCACAATGACCTTCTAGCAATACTCTGTCAATATTTTTTTGATTTATTATTTTCGCTAATTTCAACAGTGAACTATCTGGGATGTCGTATTTATTGAAATCAAAAAGTACAATTAACTTTTTTTCTTGAGCTTGTAGCACAAAATGAGTCACGTGTAATAACAATAATAAAATAATAAACCTTTTCATATCGTTTGCCAAAGATAGTTAAAAAATAAACTAGATTTGTGCCCTAAACATTTTAACATGACAGCAAAAAAGCCCACAGAATCCTATACAACCATGA
>CANHJA010000097.1 GCA_947460795.1 Bacteroidota bacterium
ACAAAGCATATTTTTCTTAAAAAATCACTACTCTCAAAAAAAAAGTTTATTTTCACACCAAAATAGGATTGATGTTTAAGAAGTTATTTTTATCATTTATAGCGATTGTTGTTATTTCGCAACTAGGGTTTGCTCAATTTCGAATGGGCCCGATTGGTGGTTTAAATTTTAACAGACAAGTTTTCAAATCAAATACATATCGCTACAACGATTTGTTTACCACTAAATTAGCATTAAATTTAGGATTGATTACAGACTTAACAATCAGTAAAAATATTAGCTTGCAGTCTGAATTATTGTACACACAACGTGGTGGAAACTTTAAATCTGAACGCGTAAATATCACGGAAGATTATGATGCAAAATTAGGCTATGTGTCGTTGCCAGTTACTTTAGTTGGTAAATTAGATGTGAAAGGGGCATATTTACTTGCAGGTGCTGGAGCCTATTTAGAAAAAATGATTATTTCAAGACACAGTTTTTCTAGCAATGGAGTCAATATCGAAAGTGGCCCATTAAGAGTGGGTACCAATATGTATACAGATCAAATAAAACCTTGGAGCGCGGGAGTTAAATTAAAAGCAGGTTTTGAGTTGAAGAAAGGGATGTATTGTGTCGCATTTTATGATATTGGCACGTCCGATTTAAATCCACAATTTACCGTTGCTCGAAACAAAACATTTGGTGTGCAAATGGGTTATATTTTTAGTTTAACAGAAGAAGATCGATACAATCGCTTCGAGAGTTTTTACGAATTTTAATACAAATATTATCTTAATAGAGAAAAGCGAACCATTGAGTTCGCTTTTTTATTCATTTATATATAATGAATGTTTGCGCTTGCATGAAACTTGTTGAATAGAAAAGAATTTAGCTTTACTTAAATTTCGAATAACACAAATTCTTATAGAATGTAGTAATAGAGTTAGAGATAATAATTGTGATATCGTTATAAAAAAATGCTTCTTAAGAAAGAAGCATTTTTTTTATTCACATTTTTGTAGAGATTAATATTCATCTTCGTTAAAGAAGAAGTCATCTTGTGTAGGATAATCAGGCCAAATATCTTCGATTCCTTCATATACTTCCACTTCATCATCCAATTCTTGAATATTCTCAATTACTTCAATTGGGGCTCCAGAACGGATTGCGTAATCAATCAATTCGTCTTTCGTAGCAGGCCATGGTGCTTCTTCTAAATGAGAGGCTAATTCTAAACTCCAAAACATATTTATATCGTTTTAAATGGTTTAACTATTTTTCGCAAATGTAACATTTAATTTATAACTACCAAATCTTTATGTTTGCAGTATGGTAAGCACAAAAAACATTACAAAATCCTATGGTTCGCTCCCTATTTTAAAGGGAGTGAGTTTGGAGGTTAGTCAAGGTGAAATCGTAAGTATAGTGGGCGCTTCAGGAGCAGGCAAAAGTACTTTATTGCACATTTTAGGCACCTTAGAAAAGCCAGATTCTGGCACCTTGATGATTGATCAAACCAATGTTTTTGAATTGTCGGCAAAGAAATTGGCCTTATTTCGAAATCAAAAAATTGGTTTTGTATTTCAATTTCATCATTTGTTGCCCGAGTTTTCTGCGATGGAAAATGTATGTATACCCGCTTGGATTGCTGGCACTGGAAAAAAAGAAGCCATGAAAAGAGCGATGGAACTTTTAGAAATTTTGAATTTAAAAGACAGAGCAGAACATAAGCCCAATGAATTATCGGGTGGTGAGCAACAACGAGTGGCCATTGCTCGAGCATTAATTAATAACCCTGCCATTGTTTTGGCAGATGAACCCACGGGTAATTTAGATAGCCAAAATTCGAAAGCAATATTCGATATTATTAATAACTTGCGCAATCAATTAGGACAAACATTTATTATGGTTACACACAATCAAGAACTAGCTGAATTGTCAGACAGGGCATTAACCATGGTTGATGGTAAAACAATACATTCATGATGTTGACCAAACATAAAATAAAAATTTCGGATACGGCTTCATTCACTTCATTGGTGAATGATTATGTGCATCGAGATGAAAAACTAAAACCATTTATCACGGATTTTCCTTCTAACAATTCTTTGCAAAAAGCAATTGAACAAAAACAATTTAGTCGTGAAAAAAGGAATTTGTTAGTGGAAGTTTTGAAAAATCAATATGCAAATTTGAACGTTTCAGAATTGGTACAACAAAACATTGAAAGCCTTTTAGAAGAAAATACATTTTCTATTTGCACAGCACATCAACCCAGTATTTTTACCGGTTATTTATATTTTATTTATAAAATAATTCATGCGATAAAGCTATCGAATGAATGCAAGGAATTATTTCCTATAAAGAATTTTGTGCCTGTTTTTTTTATAGGAAGTGAGGATAATGATTTAGAGGAGATTGGAACATTTAATTTATTTGGCATCAAATATCAATGGAAAACCACTCAGGAGGGGAGTTGTGGTGAGATGGATACTGCAGATTTAATTCCATTATTGGATGAATTAAAAAGATATTTTAATACGGCCATTGAAGATGAAAAAGAGTTGTTGGAAATATTTCAAAACGCATATAAAGCCAATCAAAATTTAACAGATGCTACCCGATATATTGTGAATGAATTTATGGGGCGATTTGGAATTGTTTGTATTGATGGAAATGATGCTCGATTGAAATCGTTGTATAAGGATGTTTTGAAAGATGAATTATTGCATCAACAAGCACAAAAAATAGTTTCTAAAACGGTTGATAATTTGTCGGTCAATTATCATGGACAAGCCAAGCCACGGGAGTTAAATTTGTTTTATAAAAAATACAATTCCTATCGTGAACGAATCGAATTAAAGGGAGGTATTTATGAGGTAGTGAATAAAGATTTACAATTTACTGAGCACGAAATGTTGGCTGAGCTAGAAAGACATCCAGAACATTTTTCACCCAATGTGATTTTGCGACCTATGTATCAAGAAACCATTTTGCCGAATATTGCTTTTATTGGAGGTGGTGGTGAGTTGGCTTATTGGATGCAATTGAAAGATTTATTTAGTCATTATGCGATTCAATTTCCTATTTTATTTTTGAGAAATTCGTTGTTGTTTTTAGATCAAAAGTCATCTACACAAATTGATAAATTAGGATTGACTTTAGAACAACTTTTTATACCAACCAATGAATTGCACAATTTCTTGTTGGCAAAAAATAATGTCATTCAACAACTTGAAGTATTTGAAAAAAATATTGAAGAACAGTTGAATGAAATGCTTCAATTAGCTGCTGATGTATCGCTGCCGTTAGAGGAAAGTGTGAAAGCACATCGCCAAAAGAATTTAAATATCATTCATCGGATTCATGAGAAATTTGCTTCACATATCAAGCGAAAAGAAGTAGATACTTATTCGAAAATTGCATTTATAAAAGACAATATATTCCCGAATAATTCTTTACAAGAACGCCATGATAATGTTATATCCTTGTATAAAATATATGGCAAAAACTTGTTTGATATATTGTTAGAAAACGAAGAGGGTTTTGGAGATGATTTTATTGTGATGAAGTAGAAATGAAATTACTCAATCACCACTTTCTCAAAATAAACTTTATCATTTGCAGTTACTTTCAATGAATAAATGCCTTGAGGTAAATGGGGTAAATTAACGATCATTTTTTGTTGAGTAATTTGTTTTGAATTCAACACTTTTTTACCTGTTAAATCAAATAATTCAATCAATGATTTTGTATTTAATGTGTTCGGAAATTCAATTGTAATTTGGTTTGTAGCAGGGTTTGGATAAACTTTAAAAGTCCATTCATTTGGAGGGTTAGGGAGGCTTGTAACTAAACCACAACCACCCGTTGGAACGTCGGATACTATTGGGTCAATATAATTGTTTCTTTTGATTCCAAAACAGTATTCACCCGCTTTAATTTCTTTGGCATACACACTTCCCGTTTTGTCGGTAAATGAACCAGCGCGTAAGCTATCATTGGCGAATGTCCATTCTTGTGTAGCATCTTTTCTATAAAATAAACGTATCGAATCTTCCGTATTTTTGATCCATGTACTGTCTAAATAAAAATTACCAGCATTTGCATTGTAGGGAAATTGAATGAATCCTTGAATATTTCCTAAATTAATTCCATCTACTTTCCAATATCTTGCATCGGCTAAAAAAAAACCATTAGCATTCGCTTGATTTTTAAAACGATCGGGTGCAATCCAGTTATGTTCAATTCGAATGAGTGTGCTGTCGGAAGCAGAAATAATGGCTTTTGTAATTACGTTGCATTTTGCTTGCGTTAAATTTGAATTGCCCAATGATTTAATTACTTTTTCTTGCTCAGTAATGGCATCACTAATTTTTGAGCGAGGGTCAATTACAATCATAATAGGCTCAAAAGGTAAGTTCACATTGAATTGCATGCAACGGCCAGTAAAAGATAAGCTATAAATATGCAATTGCATTTGTGTATCATAAAAGCCAATTTCTAGAGGGACATTGGAATAATAATCTGTTGATTTATGTTTTCGTTGACGAAGAAAAACGGTAGTTTCAAAATTGGAGCCATTTTTATTTATATGATTTGAATCCATTGAAAAATGCGTAAAGCCGGGAGCAAAAATCCAATTGTTGAAGTAGTCATTTAAATTGATGTTTGAATACGTACTTAAATAATTTTTTAAATCGTTGCTTGAGGCTGATTTGAATTTATTTGCATTTATAAATGAAGTGAGTCCATTAAAAAATAAACTATCACCCATATAAGTTCTCAAAGTATGAATGGCATCTGCACCTTTTAAATAAACGGTAGTTCCGTAGGTAAAATTACTATCCATATTCGCAATGGCTCTGTAACCTTTGTCGTTTAAATGAGCTGTATTTAAAACAGTATAATGATTGTCTTTTACAGCTTGTAAATAACTTTGTTGTCCATATGTATATTCTTGATGTAAAAATTCGCAATAACTTGCAAATCCTTCATTTAACCACATATCACCTGCTGTACTGCATGTTACTAAATCGCCAAACCAATGATGTGATAACTCATGTGCAATTAAAGTTTCATAATTTAATGAGCCATCTATAAATGGTTTCCCAATATGAATATTGGTTGCATGTTCCATCGCTCCAAAATTAAAAGGGACTAAACTGTATCCTACTTTGGGCCAAGCGTAAGTGCCAAAATTTTCTTCCAACATGCTGAAAGATTCTTGCAAATGAGCAAACGAACCATTTACATTATTAGTGTCTGCTGCCTCACAAGCAATAATGGCATCCGTATTTCCATTATTCCCTACAAGTATTTGTTTCACAAAAATGTAATTGCAAACAGCAACAGCAGATAAATAACTTGGTATTTCTTCCTCGAGTTTCCAATGCCATGTTTTGGTTGTATTTGCATTTAAGGTTGAGTCTAACAAAAGGCCATTACAAACAGCCATTTTATCATTGGTCGTGGTAATGAAAAATTCATACGCACAACGTTCTACAAAATTATCAAAACAAGGATGCCATGTTCTGCCAAAGGAATGGGGTTGTGCATTAAAACCTACACCCATTTGAAAAGCATAATTGCCCACATACGAAAAACCTCCCCATGTGGCATCGGCAATTGGAATACCATGATAATAAATGTCAACCAATGCGGTGTCATTCAAATTCATAACGGAATTATTGATGCTCAAGGTCATGCCAGTATGCGTAAATGGTGTATTACTTCCATTAATGAAAACACTATCAACCGTCAAACCTTCCAAGTCAAATAGCATTTGAGTCACATTGTTTTTTTTAGCTTGAATATCTAAGGTGGCTTTGGCGAATATATTTTTACTTGCAAAGTCACTTATATCAAAAACTAATATAGTTTTGCGAATATCGATGGTATCACTTCGTAAAAAAGTGCTTGCTTTAGACTGACAGATAAAAATAAAAAATGAAATTGCTAAAAGAAATCGTTTTTTTCTCATGTATGAAAAATTATAAATTAAAATTACATTTTCTACCTGTAATAATAGGTGTCTGTTATTTATTTTTTTCATGCAAAGCCATTGCACAAATAACATCCGATAAAATTTATCAAGGAATCACTTTTGATGCTGTTATGATTAAAGAAGTCAGAAAAGGATTTGATGTAAATTTATTTATTGAACGAGTAAAAAATGATACTACATTTTACAAAGCATTTAAAAATCTTCGCTTACACAGTTTTACGATGTATAATGACATTGAAATTGTAGATAAAAAGGATGCGATTAAAGCAACATACAATAGCATAACGAAACAAAGAGTTCAACAAAATTGTAGAAAAATGCTTGTTGAAAAAGAAAAGATTACAGGAGATTATTATTCCCAAAAAAAAGAATTAAATTATTATACTGCCAAATTATATGAACATTTATTTTTCACCAAAGGCACTGTTTGTGGAGCTGATAACATTGTAGGAAATGCAAAACAAAAAGGAACGACAAAGTATGAAGAGCAATTACGAATGTTGATTTTTAATCCGGGAAAACGAATTTCAGGAATTCCTGGATTGGGTGATAATATGGCTATTTTTGAAGAGCCATTTAGAAATAAATATGATTTTAAATTAAGTAAACAAGATTATTTTGGAGACTCGTGTTATGTTTTTAATGCCATTCCCAAAAAAGAATATGCGGATGAAGTGGTTATCAATGAATTGAAAACTTGGTTTCGAGCAAGTGATTTTTCAATTATTGCCAGAGACTATTCATTGAGTTATAAAACGCTGTTTTATGATTTTGATGTAGTCATGAAGGTAAAATTAAAAAATACAGGAATGAATTTGGTTCCTTATGATATTCAATATAAAGGCAATTGGCATGTTTTTACAAAAAACCGAGAAAAAGCCTCATTTACCTCAATTTTTACCGATTTTGAATAGCCGATAGCTGTATTTTAAACATAAAATCTTATATTTATAGCATGAAATATTATGTGTTAACTTGCTCAATGCTAGTGCTATTTGCATTTAGTTCTGTAGCGAATAAGAAGAAAGTCAAGCGAGCTAAAACTAGCAAGGAGGCTGTTTCTGTTGCCCCTGTAACTGTGCAAAACCATAGTTCATTGATGTTGTGTAATACAGATTACGGAATGCCAACTTGGTATTTGAATATGGTTAAAGGATTTCGCTTCCCCTCCAACTTCAGAGGTCCATTAAATTACCGATTAGTTACGATTGAAGAAAAGCAATTACAGGACTATTTGAAAACAATTCCATTTGAGAAAAGTGAAAACAAAATTAATGTGCCCATTTATAAGAATCGCACGATTCATTGTGTAGAATTTACAATAGAACGAGTGACTACCATGGATTCTACTTTACAAGCAGAATATCCTCAATTAATGTCATTTAGAGTATATGAAAAATCGAATTTGTTAAACGCAGGTCGTATTGATTGTGATGGGGTTTCAACCAAAATGATGATTACCTACAATCAAGAAACATTTTTTGTGACACCAGTTAGTTTTAACAAAAAAACATATTACGCTTGTTACTCAAAAAATGATCCAAATTTTAAAAAAGAATCTTTCGAAAGAAAATAAACAAAAAAATATAAAGAATAAAAAATGAAGAAAATAACACTTTTAGTATTCGTAGCATTGAATTGCTTTACGCAGGTTGTTGAAGCAAAAAATCATTGGACGATTTCAGAAACTAACAATGTTGAAATTGATGGGACTCGAAAAATTATTCCATCAAAATATATTGTAGCGAATTTAAATGCTGCTGAATTTCAATTAGCACAAGCCTTTATACCTACTGAAGAATCAGGAAATGTGGCTACCATTTCTTTACCAACTCCAGAGGGTTTGTTGATGGATTTTAATGTATTTGAATGTCCGATGATGGAAAAGCCACTAGCGGATAAATACCCTCAAATTAAAACTTATACTGCCATTGCAAAAGAAAATTCATTAATCACCGCAAAATTAGATTACACTCTTTTTGGATTTCATGCAAAGGTATTTAACGGAGACAATACGTATTTTATAGATCCATATTCAGATTTAAATACGGGTTCTTATATTGTTTATTATAAAAAAGATTACTACAAACCATTAAATGAAAGAATGGCTTGTCATTTTGGTGAA
>CANHJA010000098.1 GCA_947460795.1 Bacteroidota bacterium
AAAGGACTTAAAAAAAACGATGTCAATGCATTCCCATTTACAGTGATCGCTAAGTTAGAAGCAGCAGTACGTTGTATGCCGCCAATTTGTGTAGAAACAGTAATCGGATTAGAAAAATCGATGTTCGGAATGTTAAATGCAAAAGATTTATTGAGGGTTCGGCCTGGCAAATCATTTAACTCATCGCCCCACCACATTTTCCCATAACGGCCAATATTGACAGAATCTTTTTCGTGAAATAGAAATTCATTAAAAGAGGTTACGATTTGAGTCGAAGTTGTGGGAGTGCTCTCTAATTGAATTCTTTTTCCAGCTCCTTTGTCAACATTTAAAAAATAATAGCTAACATCATTGTAAATGTTATACTGATGTGTAAATAGTTTTTTTGCAGAGTCTTTTAAGATAGAGTGCGGGCCATTGGCATAAAATAAAATGTAATCTCCTTGATCCATTTTGCCATCACCACCGTCTATAACTTGAATGGCATTTTCTACTAAATCGTCATTTCTAAATATGGCATTATCTTCGGCTAGCATTTCGCCTCCATTGCCGTATAATCGAATATTGGCAGGATTAATAGCACTTGCATTTAAGCCTAATTTATTTAAAAAATCATATGTTATTTTATAAACTCCATTTGCTGTAACAGAGATTTGATACCAATCTCCAGTAGCTAAAATCGAGTTGTTTGCATACACCCTCGCCCCGGTTGTTTTATTCAATGTAGGCGTGTTTATTTCTTGAACATCTAATTTGTAATCAACTAATTTTGTAATTGAGCCATCTTGATTTTGAATATATTGCGGAATTAAAATAATTGCAATTGCTTTTTTCCGTTCTTTAGAAATATAGATTTTAGGTTCGAAGTTGGTTGGTATTTTTGATTTGTCTTTTACTTTATTGCTTACTACAGTTGTCGTTTTTACATCTTTTAAAGTAACTTTTGGCAATGCATAATTATTCAATTTTATTTTTTGAACAACGAATAATTCATCTTCATTCACTTTTTCATTTTGTGTTGATAATAAATTTTTGGCATTTTTAGAAATTGTAAAATCATCTATGGTAGATTGCTTTATTTGCGCATTAGAATGCAACTGTGCACAGCCAAGTAACAAACTAAATATAAGAATACTTTTTTTCATTTTACAATAAATTGAATGAGTCAAAGTTAACGGATAACTCTGCTACTGAGAATTAAATATTGTAAATTTATTTGACTAAAATGTACAATACTATTTGATTGATTATTAATAAACGAAATAATGTTAAAATTATTGCATTAGTCTTCAATAATTTCTGTAGGATTGATTGTCAATTTTATTTTCTGAATTCTTCTTTTATCTAATTGAACAACTGTAAAGCCATAGTTTTCGAAATGAACAGTTTCATTTTGCGCAGGAAATTTACCAGCAATTTCCAACACTAAACCTGCCAATGAATCGCTCTCACCTCTAATGTTTTCAAAAACATCTACAGGAATAGCAAGAATTCGGCAAACATCGTTGATTAATGTTTTGCCCTCGAAAAGATAATTATGCTCATCAATTTTTTTAGCTAACAAATCGTCTTCGTCAAATTCATCTTTAATTTCTCCAATAATTTCTTCTACAATATCTTCTAAGGTTACTATTCCTGAGGTGCCACCAAATTCATCCACAACAATCGCCATGTGGTTTCTTTTTTGTTGAAATTCTTTTAAAAGAGGTTTTATTAATTTAGTCTCGTGTATAAAATGAGGAACTCTAATTAATTGATGCCAATCAGCAGCGTCTTCATCAATATGAGCTAAAATATCTTTGGTATAAAGAATTCCCTTGATATCATCTAAGCTTTCTTGATATACTGGCAATCTTGAAAAACCAGTTTCAATAATATAGGCTTTCACTTGAGCAAAGTCCCATTGATAACTCAATGCTGAGACATCCATGCGGGCTCTCATAATTTGTTTTACATAAATTTCGCCAAACTTAACTATGCCTTTATAAATGTTTTTTTCTTCGTTTGTTGCAGAATGCCCAACAGTTAATTCTATTGCATTTTCGAAGTCTTCATTGCTGATTTCATTTTTTTTCGAGCTCCCTATTTTTCGTTCAATAAAAGAAGTGGAGTTCACTAAAAAACTACTCAAAGGGCTCAAAAACTTATCTAGAAATTTAATTGCCGGAGCAGTAAATATGCTCAAGCGAATGTTATTTTGAGTAGCATATACTTTAGGTAAAACTTCTCCAAATAGAACCAAGAAAAAGGTCACTAAAACTACTTGTATTAATATATTTAATAAGGTGTAAAATTGAGGCTCATGATTAGGAAATAACGCCTGCATATTAATCAAACTATTGAATAATAAGTCGGTGCTTATGATCACCGCTATGCTTAAAAAATTATTGGCAATCAATATAGTTGCTAATAATCTTTTGGGGCGTTCAATGAGATCTAAAACCGTTTGATATCGGGCATCTTCTTTTTGCTTCATGTAATTAATATCTTTTGAAGACAAAGAAAAAAGAGCCACCTCCGAACCAGAAATTAATGCAGTAAAAAAAAGTAAAATGAAAATAAGGATTCCTAAAATAATTTCAGTTGAAATTCCAATATTTTCTGTAGTTAATAATATAAAGTTTACCGAATCAGGGTCCAAAGTTGTATGTTTTCGTTAAGAAATAAATAGATAGGTTCTATTTTTATAGATTGCAAATATAATTAAAAAGGGAGTTCGCTGTTCAAATCATCTGATGAAGGTTCTACAATATTGCCCATAAAGTCATCAGCACCTACTTCCAAGTCCGACTTTTTTTTGTCTAACATAACAAGATTGGTAGCAATAATTTCAGTCATAAATCGTCTGTTTTTGTCTTTATCTTCCCAAGATCGAGTACGCAAACTGCCTTCAATATGAACTAAGCTGCCTTTATGTAAATATTTAGCAGCCAATTCGGCTAAGCCTCTCCACAAAACAATGTTGTGCCATTCTGTTTGTGGAATGGTTGCACCTTTTTTGTCCTTGTAGGTTTCAGTAGTTGCCAATGGAAATTTCGCAACAGGAATTTCCCCATCAATGTATTGAATTTCTGGGTCTTTCCCTAAATTTCCAATTAAAAAAACATGATTAACACCTCTCATAATTTACTTATTTAAATAAAAAAATCAAAAATTATACTCTAAAGATAATTGTTTTTTTCAAAAAAAGAAATTATTATCCTAGGAAATGCATATTGAGAAATGCTATTTTTTCTTATTTTTTGTAGTTTTTTTAAAAAAGTTGAAGGAAATAAATCATTGGGTAATAAATAAAAATAGCCAATGATTTTTTGATGTGATAATGTTTGCTTAAAAATTTGTGGAGCATTTACGGTTGAAGACTTAAGATTATACTCTTTTTGGCTAAAAGAAATGACTTCAGCATCAGACTCAACCAAGTAAAAAGTATGAAGCGTTTGCCAAATATCTTTTTCAGTCCGCAAAGTGATGTAAATATGTTGCTCGTCTTCAATTACAAAAAAATGAAAATGCCTTTTCTTATGGATAATTTTCTCTTTTTTAATTGGAAAATCATTTATTTTATCGAGTTCAAAGGATTTGCAGATATCAATAAATGGACAATCATTGCAAAGCGGATTTTGAGGTTTGCAAACAGTTGCACCAAAATCCATAATAGCTTGATTATATTTTGCCGGATGTTTTTTGTCTAAAAGCTGATTGCTAAGTTCTAAAAAATATTTCTTTCCTTTAGTTGTATGATAATTTTCGGTAATCATGAAAATTCTGCTCAAAACCCTAACCACATTTCCATCAACCACAGCATGCGGTAAATTGTATGCAAATGAAGCAATTGCAGCAGCAGTGTAATCTCCAATACCTTTTAATGAAAGAATCACTTCATGTTTATTGGGAAAAATGCCGTTGTGATTAGCTACAATTGATTTTGCGGTGGCATGTAAATTGCGGCATCTACTGTAATAACCTAAACCTTGCCAAACAGAAAAAAGTTCTTGTTCGTTGGCGTTTGCTAAATCAAAAACAGTTGGATATTTTTCAATTAATTTATGGTAATAAACCGCTCCCTGTTGAACCCGAGTTTGCTGCAAAATAATCTCACTAATCCATATTTTGTAAGGATCTTTAATTCCTTTCCAAGGCATTGTGCGATGATTGCTCGTTTTATCCCAATGAAGTAACAGTTCTTTAAACAATAGAATTATGAGTTGAAAAATCAAATAAAAAAATCAAAAATCAAAAAAATGATTTATTTTCGTCAAATATAACTATAAATAAATACTACTACTATGAAGAAGGCTGATTTAATTAACATGATATCTGATCAAACAGGTATTCCTAAAGTTGATGTTTTGGTAACATTGGAAAGTTTTTTCGTAAACGTTAAAGACACATTGATTGAAGGAGAAAATATTTACATTCGAGGATTCGGAAGTTTTATCACTAAAAAAAGAGCTGCAAAGGTGGGGCGCAATATTAAAAAGAATACATCGGTTTATATTCCAGAACATTTTGTACCTGCTTTTAAACCAGCAAAAGAATTTGTTGATGAAGTGAAAAAATTAAATCCGACAACGGTAGTTGCTGTTAAAGAAGAAGTTTTAGACTAATTAGAATAAATTATAATATATAAAGTGCAGAAAAAACAACTATTTTTAATTTCAGGGGCTATAATGTTATTTATAGCTCTTTACTTTTTTGGGGATATGACAGGTCCAAAAAAATCCGATTCTAATGGACAAACTAGCGAACATCAGCATCAAGCAGGTGAGAGTGGACCAATGTCGGGCATGAACCCTTCGGCTCAAATTCCTGATTTAGACTTTACAAAATATACCAATGATGCAATTTCGAAGCTTACTGATGAAAATAAAATTAAAGCAAATAATTTAACTCAAGCAGCTACAAAAAGCAATACAGCTGTAGCTTACAAAGACATTGCAGAGTTTTGGGAAGCTCAAAATGAGCTTAATATGGCGGCTAATTATTATAAAAAAGGAGCTTTTTTGGAAAATACAGAAAAAAGTGTCACATTTGCAGGAAATCTATTTGTAGCACTTCTCCAAAAAACAGAAGAGGCATCAATAAGAAAGTGGCAAGCTGTGGAAGCCATCAGTTGTTTTGAAAAGGCAATTGAAATAAATCCTACAAACCTTGACACAAAAATAGCTTTAGCTACTTGTTACACAGAAGGAACTGGTGAAACGATGAAGGGTGTAACTCTCTTAAGAGAAATAACTCAAAACGACAGTACTAACATTCCTGCTAATATTATCTTAGGTAAGTTAGCCATACAGTCTGGACAATTTGATAAAGCAAAAAAACGATTAGAACTAGTTCTTTCATTAAGACCGGATAATACAGAAGCTATGTATTTTTTAGCCGAAGCCTACAAAGGTTTAGGAGACAAACAAAAAGCAATAGAACTTTTTGAAAAATGCAAAAGTTTAGTAAAAAACCCAGATTTTACGAAAGAAGTAGATAACTATATAAAGACATTTAAGTAAACAATATTTTTTAACAAAAAACATTTTCATCATGCCTTGCGGAAAAAAACGTAAAAGACATAAAATTGCTACCCATAAACGTAAAAAACGTTTAAGAAAGAATCGTCATAAGAAGAAATAATTTCTTCCTTTAATTATATTCTTTTCAAATAACTAGTGGTTAAAACACTAGTTATTTGTTAGTGTATGCGTGTGATAATTGTTGTAAGAAACCTTTTATAAAGTTTTGAACAAAGAACTCATCATTCAATCATCCGAAGCCGGAATTGAAATTGCCTTGCTAGAAGAAAAAAAACTAGTAGAATTACATTATGATAATTCAGGAGGTCAATTCAATGTAGGTGACTTGTATCTTGGCAAAGTAAAAAAAATCATGCCAGGGTTAAATGCTGTATTTGTGGACATAGGCCATGATAAAGATGCATTTTTGCACTATACCGATTTAAGTCCTTATTTTAAAAGTTTGGTAAAATTTACCGAAATGTCAATTACTGAAAAACAACATTTAGATTTTGATTTTTCGAAATTTCAATTAGAACCAGAAATTGTTAAGACAGGAAAAATTAATGAAGTTGTTGTAAATAAACCTCGTTTATTGGTGCAAATTCTTAAAGAGCCCATTTCCTCAAAAGGTCCTCGTATTAGCTGTGAAGTTTCATTGCCAGGACGCTTTATTGTGGTTACGCCATTCAATAATTTCGTAAACGTATCTCGTAAAATTCATTCAACCGAAGAAAGAAAACGCTTACAACGAATTATTGAAAGTATAAAACCAAATAATTTTGGTGTTATCGTTCGTACAGCAGCCGAAGGGCAAAGCACAGCAGAATTACATAAAGATTTATTGCAAATTATTGATGCTTGGAAATCCATTCAGTTTAATTTAAAAGGTGCAACGCCTCCACAAAAAATATTGAGTGAGCAAAACAAAACAACTTCATTATTGCGTGATTTATTAAATAAAGATTTTAATAAAATTGTTGCGAATGATAGCTCCATCGTAAAAGATGCAAAAGAGTATATTGCGAATGTAGCACCAGGTAGAGAAAATATTGTGAGCTTGTATAATAATGGAGCTACAATTTTTGATCATTATGGCATTTCAAAACAAGTGAAATCTTCATTCGGTAAAACGGTTATGTTAGATAGTGGGGGCTATTTAATTATCGAGCACACCGAAGCATTGCATGTAGTAGATGTAAATAGTGGACATAAATTTTCAAATGATAACCAAGAAGAAACTGCTTTAAATACCAATTTGGAAGCAGCAAAAGAAATAGCTCGCCAGTTGCGTTTACGTGACATTGGAGGGATTATTATTGTTGATTTTATTGACATGAAAAGTGCAGATAACAGACGAGATATTGCTGCATATGTAGAAGATTTAATGAAAGATGATAGAGCAAAACACAGTGTTTTACCACTTTCTAAATTTGGATTATTGCAAATTACTCGTCAGCGCTTACGCCCTGAAATAAAAATTTCTACCAGTGAAGTTTGTCCAAGTTGTGAAGGCTCGGGGAAAGTTCGTTCTTCTCAATTATTGATTGATGATATTGAAAAACATGTAAAATATTTAAAAGCAAATTTAAATGCTAAACTTGAATTGCATGTCCATCCAATCGTAAAATCGCATCTTACAAAAGGGCTGTTGTGGAATTCAATTTTTGCTAAATGGAAAAAAAACTATGGAGCTTTTACCATTGTGGAAGATGAAGGGTTTGAATTTTTGCAATACAAATTTTTTGACAATAATACAGGGGAAGAAATTAAGTTTTAAAGCCTCTCAAGCATCCCCAAGGGAGCCTATTTATTGAATTAATTCAGTATTTTTACAATATCGAATCTGTTATCCAACATATTATTACGCAGTTTTATGCAACCTCTGTTTTTGAATGGATTGCCTTTCTGTTTGGAGTTTTACAAGTTTTCCTTGCGTTAAAAAATAAAACCATCAATTTCTATGCTGGCATAATTAGTGTCTGTTTTTACACCTACGTTTTTTATGATTTTAAATTATATGCAGAGAGTCTGTTAAATTTCTACTATTTAATTACCAGTATTTTAGGGTTGTTTTTATGGCAACAAAAAAGTCAACAAAAAATTTCAAAAACAACAAAACAGGGCTGGATGAGTGTTGTTGGTATAGTACTTGGTTCATTTTTTATACTTTTTTTCTTGTTAAATCAATTTACCGACAGTACAGTTCCTTATTTAGATGCAATCGTATCTGCTTTTGCTTGGGCCGGTACTTGGTTGTTATTAAAAAGAAAGTTAGAAAATTGGATATTATTAAATATTTCAAACCTCATAGCCATTCCTTTACAATTTTATAAAGGATTAGAATTAACCTCTTTATTAACTATAATTTATGTTGTTATTGCATTTTTGGGTTACAGAGAATGGAAAAATAAACTGGATGTGAATTGAGTAATCATATTTAAAATATTTCACATAAGTAATAATTATATAAGTCTATTTTGTGGAAAAACTAGGAACAAATTGGATAGTATAAAAAAATGCCTTACTTTTGCACTCAATTAAAATTTAA
>CANHJA010000099.1 GCA_947460795.1 Bacteroidota bacterium
ACTGCCAAATTGTTGATCGATACCCAAGGCTTTAGCACCCACAGAGGTCATACTTTGTAAAAGTTTTTCAAAAGGTATTTGAGGGAAATGTTGTTGAATGATTTTCATTTCTTCAAAAATATTCAATGTATGATTGGATGCTAAACTATCGGTTCCAAACACGACTTGACAATTTTCATTGTACAACAATGCAGCATTTGGCAGCGTGTTTTCAATATATAAATTCGCATTTGGACATAGGCACCAAAATGTATTTGTATCAATGCTTTTAGCAAAATCAATATCTTCTTTTGAAGTAAATGTGTTGTGAACTAAAATTGAATTTTTAAAGCTTTTAAAATGCGAAAAATAATTTTGGAGAGAAGTTTTATTTGTTGCATTCCATTCTGGTGTTATTGGAAAAGCGGCTGTAAAAAATTCTTTCATAGCACCTGTGCCTTTTTCGAATAATTCATTTTCACTTGCTGTTTCTTGATTGTGAATCGTAACTATTTTTTGTGCAGATTCACTAACTATTTCTTCAATAAGTTTTTCAGAGATAGAATAAGGAGCATGTAAAACAACCGATGCATTGGAATGTTTTTCAAATTCATTTTTAATCGATTTCGCTTTTTCAGTTATGGTCTTTGCGTAATTTTTATCTAATCCAAAACATTCAACAAAAGTTTGGTAAAATATATGTTTTTTATTTTTTGTCGCTAAAGTATCTAAACCATTGCTGATATCTCCAACAGCTACAATTCCATTTTGAATCATTTCTTTTTCCGCTTCAATTATTTTTTCTTGTATTATAGTTGAAGAAAAATGATTTCGTTTTGATACAATATTTTTTATAAAATCGACTAAACCTGTTTTTTTTGGCAATTCATTTTTTAAATGTGAAAGTTCCAAATGACAATGACAATTTATCATCCCTGGTATCAACATACCATCGTAATGTACGGTATTTTCATTTTTATCATGGATGGAAATAATGGTTCCAAATTCATCAATACCGATTGCTAAATGTGTTTCCAGAAACTGATACCCATCAAAAATTTTATCGGCACTGATGCTTTGCATATTACTTTTTTTATTGTGAAAGTCGAGGCTTTTTTGAATCAATCATTCGCAAGTCAATTTTATTTTCCCAATTTGCTTTGATTGTAATTTCATTCGAAAATAGTATGGTTATTTCAGGCTGAATCCTTGTTGGAAAAAATGAACCTGTATCCCAAATTCCATTTCCATTTTCATCCTGTAAAACATTAATTTGATAGTTCCCCGGATTTAATAGCGTGAATGTAGAAACGCTATCCAACATTTTTTTTCGTTGAACAATTTTATCATTCAGTAAAACGGCTATAAAATTATTTTTTTCTATTTTATGTTTGATTGTTAAAATTCCATAATCGCTGAGGCGTTTTGTTTTAAATACATACTCACTGGCTGGAGCATTATTTAAACTATCATAAGCGAATCCTTTTTGCAATGTTAGTTTGTAAGCTGCGTCTTCGGTCCAATCTGGTTTTATACGAATTATTTTTTTTGTAGAGTCCAAATCTATCAATGCTGATTCATCAATTATATCGCCTTGATATAATCTAATTTTTGTCGGATCAATTTTTTTTATTGGAGATGAAAGGGTAATTTTTAAAGTATCATTTATTCCAAATGTGCGTTTCGTTTTATTTAAAGTATCTACCGAAACCATGTAGCTTAAACTCGTTGCAATAGCCGATTTTTCTATCTTTCCTCTTGTTGTTTTATTTGATGATATGTCTGTATTTGATTTTTCTAAGAAGGTGTACAATTTGATTTTTATAGTTGAATCTGTAGGATTGACATCATCATTTAAAAAGCCAATTTTTTCTCCAATTGCATCATATTTAAAATTAGCATTTAAATCGTGCAGTGCAAATATCTTAAAATTTCTATTTGGTAAATTATTAAATTGAAAATCACCGGAAGATACTTTTTGAACATACAATGGCACTTCTTTAATGATAGCTGAATCTTTGATCGAATTTGGATAAAGTAATACCCATGCTGCTGTATCTGTTTTGCCTGTGAAAGCATCTACTACATTGCCTTTCAAGCTCAAGGAGTCAAAATATCCTCCTGTAGAAAAAGTAAATCTAATATTTTTGGCAGGGTTGCCTTCATGTATATCTTGAATAGCATTGCCAAGTGATATTTGATACGTTGTATTTTTTTCCAATAATGAATCGGCTAAATAAATACTAACCGTTTTTTTATGACTTGTAACCAGTGGTTTGTTTTTTAACAATGGTGTTATTACCAATTGATTTTGAACGTCTTTTAATTGAATAAATTCATCAAACTCAAATTGAATTTTTCCGCCTGTATAATTCAACAAAGAGTCTTTGACGGATCTATTTTTTAACTTAGGCGCAGTAACATCTTTTGCACCTCCTGTAGGGGAAGTGATGTTAGCACATGAGTAAAAAAGAGTACTCAAGAAAAATATAAAAATTGTCTTTGTAAAATAAATCTTCATTTATGTGCAATGATATGCTGTATATTTTTAAGTTTATAAATTATGGATCATTTAAACAAATTTTTAATTTAAAGTAGTTTTATTTTAAAATAAATAAAATTACTTCATCCATCATTTTTTTAGAAATTGGCAAAGTTGGATTTTGATAAGATGCATAATTGTCTTCTGCTTTTTCCGATTCTATTTCTGTCAACAAATGATTCATATTAGGGACTAAAACCAATTTTGAGTTTGAGTTGGCTTTGTTTAAGGCCAATGCATTTTTTTCACTTACTTGTAAATCATGTGTGCCATTTACTATAAGAATTGGGCATTTTAATTTTTTAATTTCTTTTGCAGGATTCAATGCCATCCATGTTTTTAAAAAAGGTTGTACACTGGGTCTAAACAAGGACTCTAAACCCATCAAATCATTCGCTACATTTTTTCCTTGTTGCAAGCTGTCTATTTTTGCATAAACAACATTTTTCATAGGACCTAATTTGTCTTTTAATTGTTCTTTTAAAATTACTGAAATAGGGAATCCACTTCCAGCAATCGAAATGTATTTTTGATTTTCTGTAACAGCCATCATACCTACCAATGAACCTTCGCTGTGCCCTGCTATTGTCATTTTACTAAATCGTGTGTCTTTTTCAAAATGAGTAATAATGGCTTTCGCATCATCAATCATAACTTCAAAATTTATATCTTCCTCCTTGAAATTTTCAACTGCACTTTTGCCGATTCCTCGTTTGTCGTACCGGTAAGTTGCAATTCCGTTTAAGGCAAGTTGTGTTGCCATTTTTTTGTAGGCATCACTTTTAAAACCTTGGCCATTGCAATTTCTATCTGTGGGGCCACTTCCAGCAATTATAATCACTAAAGGAATCTTAGAATTGGCGTGGGCAGGCATTGTTAAGGTCCCTGATAAATTAACACCTTTAGCAGCAATGCCAATTTCTAATTCATCAAAACCATGTGCAAAGGATAAAAATGGAATGCAAAGAAGCAAGAATAAAAGACTTTTTTTCATATTTCAAAGATAATGAAATTTGCGGGTTAAATATTTTTTGAAAGTATAAAATCAACTTCGATTACGAATGATTCAGCTTGTATATTTTAATTGAATCCAATAAATAAAAAAGGATTTGAGTTACCTCAAATCCTTTTTATAAAATGACAATTTATTTTTATTTTTTCCAGTTTTTATCAATTAAAAAAACAAATACTTCTTTAGGTCCATGAACTCCCACTACCAATGTTTTTTCAATGTCTGCTGTTCTGCTAGGCCCAGTAGTTAAACTGATCATTGATGGTATTTCGTTGTTGTATTTTTCTTTTAAAAATGTGGTTGCGTTGGAAATATTCCAAACCAGTTGATTTGCAAAAGCAATCGTAATGTGAATAGGCGAATAAACTGGCAATGCTCTTCCATATTCTTGTCCTGATGACAAGATCACACTCCCTGTTCTTGCAACCAAACATTCACACAATGAAAGACCTACTTCTATTTGACTCATGTCTTTCGATTCGTTGATGAAATCTAATTGGTTTTCTTTAAATAATTCTTGTAAGAAAGCATCTTTCACATGAATCTTATCCCATTTCATTGCATCTCGTAAGCTTTCTAATTGTTGAATCATTTCCGATTCATCAGCACAATACACAAATTTTCCGCCTAAATTGTTAAACTCTTGAGCGAATTTTTCCTCGATACTGATATCTTCAGAAACATAAAACTCTTCGTTTCTATCAGCAGCAGGAAAAGGCATTGGAAGACTATTTTCTTCCAATGATTTTCGAATGCTTCCTAAAATATTTTCTCTTGCTTGACTAGACATTTCTACAATATTTTTTATGCAATAGGGTTTGTTTCAGTAGTTGTATCAGTTGCATTAGGTACTGTTTCAACTGCAGTATCTTCAAAAAGTACAGGTTCTTCAAAAGGGCGTTTACCAATGAGTCTTTCCAAATCATCTTTGTAAAGAACTTCTTTAATTAATAACTCTTCTGCAATAATTTTTACTGCATCCATTTTATCGGTTAATAATGCCGTCACTCGTTTGTATGCAGTTTCAGAAAGTAAGCGAACTTCATCATCAATAATTTTACCTGTTTCTTCACTGTACGGTTTTTGAAAACTGCCTTCACTTTGAGGGTCATAAAATGAAATGTTTCCTATCTTGGCATTCATTCCATAAATGCTTACCATTGAATAAGCCATTTTAGTCACTTGTTGTAAATCGCTTAATGCACCGGTAGAAATTTTCCCAAAAACCAACTCCTCTACAGCGCGGCCACCTAAAGCCATTGCCATTCTATCTTCAATTTCTTCTTTTAGGGTTAAGTATTTTTCTTTCGGTAAATATTGAGCATAGCCTAAAGCTGCATCTCCTCTTGGAACGATGGTCACTTTTACCAATGGATAGGCATGTTCTAAAAACCATCCAGATACAGCATGACCTGCTTCATGATATGCAATCACGCGTTTTTCATCAGGCTGAATGATTTTATTTTTCTTTTCCAAACCTCCAATAATTCTGTCAACAGCATCATTAAAATCATCTATATAAACTTCTGTTTTTCCTTTACGAGCAGCAATTAATGCCGCTTCATTACATACATTGGCAATGTCAGCTCCTGCAAAACCAGGTGTTTGAGCGGCTAATTTATGAATATCTAAATTGTCTGCTTTTTTTAATCCTTTTAAATGCACTTTAAATATGGCTTCACGACCAGCTAAATCAGGAATATCAATTGAAATTTGTCTGTCGAAACGACCAGGACGAAGCAATGCAGGATCCAACACATCTGGGCGATTGGTAGCAGCCAATACTATGATGCCACTGTCTCCACCAAATCCGTCCATTTCAACCAACATTTGATTTAATGTATTTTCACGTTCATCATTGGCCATCATTTGGTTTTTACCTCTTGCTCGGCCAATAGCATCAATTTCATCTATAAACATAATACACGGCGATTTCTCTCGAGCTTGTTTAAATAAATCTCTCACACGGCTAGCACCAACTCCTACAAACATTTCCACAAAATCAGAACCACTCATGCTGAAAAAAGGCACTTGTGCTTCGCCAGCCATTGCTTTGGCTAACAAAGTTTTACCTGTTCCTGGAGGGCCTACTAATAAGCATCCTCTAGGAATTTTTCCACCAAGAGCTGTGTATTTTTTAGGATTTTTTAGGAAATCTACGATTTCCATAACTTCACCTTTTGCTTCATCTAAACCCGCTACATCGCTGAATGTAATGTTTACTTTGGTTCCTTTGTCAAACAATTGCGCTTTTGATTTACCGATATTAAAAATACCGCCTGGTCCGCCAGAGCCACCGGCTCCACCTCCCATTTTGCGCATCATCAAAACCCATAAACCAATCATGATGGCTATCGGTAAAAGAAACTGAACTAAGACACCAATAATGCCACTTTTATTATCTTCGGCATAGGTAACTTGTATGGATTCATTATTTGCATAATTGGCGGCAATTTGTGCGTCCTTAATATCGTTTCTTAGCTGCTCAATATTTCCGTAAGAAAATATATATTGAGGTCCTTCGATATTTTTTTTCAATTCTTTATTTAAAAATTCGCTGTTGCTAGCCAATTTTAAAGAATCTTTATTTAAGTATACTTCCACCGTTTTTGCGTATACAACCAAACTGTCAACCATATGCCTTGTGATAAAGCGATTGTTGATTGTTTGAAAGCTTTCTTCTTTGGCATTTCTAGTTAAATCTTTGCCATAAAATTGAAATACAAGTAAAGCCACTGCAAAGGCACCATAAATCCACCATAAATTAAATTTTGGTCCTTTTTTTGGTGAATTGTTAGCGTTTCCAACAGGGTTTTGGTTGGGTGTTGGTGCCGAATTTTGAGTTTTTTTATCTTCCATGTTGTTTGCTACTTAAAGCGTTCTTTAAATTAATGATGTTCTTTTTTTTCTGCGTCTTGCCACAAATCTTCTAAATTGTAGAAAGCCCTCGTTTCAGGTGTCATGCAATGAACTACGACATCTACATAATCTACTAGGATCCATTTTTCTCCAGATTTTCCTTCCACTTTATGAGGCCATTCTCCACAAGCATCCTTTACTTCTTTTTCTATGTTATCGGCAATTGCCTTCACTAAATTGGGATTGCTACCTTCACAAATGATGAAATAATCTGCTACCGCTTCAGGTATTTTTTTAAGGTTTAAAGAAATAATTTCTTCTCCTTTTTTATCTAAAATAGCTTCAATAATTGTTTTAATAATTTTGCTGCTCTGTGTTAATTTAGATTTTGTCGCTTTCTTGTCGCCTATTGTCGTTTTCAATATATAATTTTTGTTACTTCGTGATATTTTAATAATTTACAAACTTAAACAAAATTACTGAATGCTGAAGGGTTCCCTTATTGGAGATGTAATTATTGAATTATCTGAAATAGATAGTACCAATAACTATGCCATGAGATTAATAGATGAAGGAATGGCAGAGCATGGTATGGTTGTACGGGCCGATTTTCAAACAAAAGGGAAAGGACAGTTAGCAAATTTGTGGTTAGCAGAGGAAAGTAAAAACTTATTAATTTCTGCAATCATTGATACGAGGGAGTTTGCTATAGAAAAACAGTTTTTTTTAAATGCTGCTACTTGCCTCTCGGTAGCCGAAATGTTAATGACGAACTATAATATTCCGCATGTCAGTATAAAATGGCCCAATGACATTTATGCAGGAGATAAAAAAATAGCTGGCATTTTGATAGAAAATAGTTTGAGAGGCTCTCAATGGACCAATGCAGTGGTAGGCATTGGGTTAAATGTGAATCAAGCCGTTTTTTCTGATTTAAATAGAGCGACTTCTATGTTTAATCAAACACAAGAAAAACAAAAAGTGAAATCGGTTTTGAAGAATTTACTCAAAATCCTCAACAAGCATTTTTTAAAAATAGGAAACAATGAGGATGCACTTTTTGAGGCTTTCAACCAGAATTTGTATAAAGTAAACAAAGAAATCGCATTTACTAAAAAAAATGAATTGTATAAAGGAATCGTAAAAGGAGTGAATGCTTTTGGGGAATTAGAAGTAGAAGTAGCAGGCAAATTAAAACGATATAGGCACAAAGAAATTGAATTGGAGTTGTCGTAAATGAACAATTAGTTAAATCAAAAATCCGAAGTTGTTGAAGATATTAATTTCTGTTTTTTATTCTCAAAAACAGGTATTCTCTTATTACCTATCAACTCTACATTGAATAAATGTCAGCCCTTTCTACTAAGTTTATCTAGAAATAAATTAATATTGTGAAACAATTATTTTTATATTTTGAAACTCCTTTGCCAATTATTCTTTTTTAACTTTTTGTCGATTATTTTATTGACACAAATTGCTACCTCACAAACAAAAAATGCAACGAAACCTCTAGTTGAAAATGCAACTAAAAATGAAGAGATAAAAATAGTTTCATACGAAGTATTAAGCTCTGG
>CANHJA010000100.1 GCA_947460795.1 Bacteroidota bacterium
CGCAAAATTCAAGTGCCACATGGTAAAGTTACTTGGCAAATTGATAGAAACGTAAATACCACCAATGTGTGTATCGCAAATTGTAAGTTTTGTAATTTCTATCGCATTCCAGGTCACTCTGAAGCATATATTACCGATATTGAAACGTATAAAAAGAAAATTGAAGAAACCATTAAATGGGGCGGAGATCAATTGCTTTTGCAAGGTGGGCATCATCCCGAATTAGGTTTAGAATTTTATGTCAATTTATTTAAAGAGCTAAAATCATTATATCCAAGCATTAAATTACACACGCTCGGACCACCTGAAATTGCGCATATTACCAAGTTAGAAAAAAGCTTACCTAATGGCCAAGCGACTACTCATACCGATGTTTTAAAAGCTTTAAAAGAAGCCGGAATGGACAGCTTGCCTGGCGCTGGGGCTGAAATTTTAAATGACCGAGTACGTAGATTAATATCAAAAGGGAAATGCGGTGCACAAGAATGGTTAGATGTTATGAGAGCCTGTCACCAATTAGATATTACTACATCAGGAACCATGATGTTTGGACACGTAGAAACAATTCAAGAGCGCTTCGAACATTTAGTAGATATTCGCCAAGTACAAAGCGAAAAACCTGCGAATGCAAATGGCTTCTTGGCATTTATACCATGGACTTTTCAAGATGTTGACACTCTTTTAGCAAAAATTAGAAGAGCAAAAAATGACACTACATCGGAAGAATATATTCGAATGATAGCGATGAGTAGAATTATGTTACCGAACGTAAAAAATATTCAAGCATCTTGGCTAACGGTTGGTAAAGATGTTGCACAAGCTTGTTTATACGCTGGTGCCAATGATTTTGGTAGCATTATGTTGGAGGAAAATGTGGTGAGTGCTGCTGGTGCTCCGCATCGTTTCACTTACAAATCTATTCAAAATGCTATTAAGGATGCCGGTTTTGAGCCTCAACTTCGTACTCAAAAATATGAATTCAGAGAATTGCCAAGTATGATAGAAGAACAAATTATTGATTATTAATTCAATTTTTTATACCTCAATCGCAAACTATTTATTATCAATACTACATCACTCAATCCCATAATTGCTGCTCCCCAAGTAGGTGTTAAATAGCCGGTTGCGGCAAAAGGAATTGCGATAATATTGTAAAAAAATGCCCAAAACAAATTTTGTTTAATTGTCAAATATGTTTGTTTACCTAACTCAATAGCGGTGGGTAAAATGGATAATTTATTTTTTAACAGTAAAACTTGAGCACTTTGCATGGCAATTTGAGATGCATCGCTCAGTGAGATACCAATGTGCGCTTTGGCTAATGAAGGCGCATCGTTTATACCGTCTCCTACCATTGCAGTAAATCCGCGTTTCATAATTTCGTCCAATGTTTCCATTTTTTGTTGAGGAAGTTGTTCGCTGTAAACTTCATCTATGTGGAGTTGTTGCGCCAATCGATCGCATTTTTCCTTTCGATCACCACTCAACAAAATTGTTTTATATCCTTTTGCATGAAGCGATTTTATAACTAATTGAGTATCTTCTCTCAGCTCATCTTTCATATCAATCCAACCAACTTGTTCCTTGTTTTTAATAACATATAAATCATGCCGAACAGCATCCGTATTAGTTGTCAATAAACGGTAAGAACCGATTTGCCATAAATTACCCTGCTCATCTTCAGCTGATATGCCAACTCCTTTTATTTCTTGAATAGAGGTTAAAGAGTGCTTATTAAAAGGCCATTCTTTCACAATACTTTTTGCAATTGGATGAGATGAATGTTGCTCCAAAGCAGATACGATTTCTTTGAACTCAGTTACTGAAATAGTTGATTTAAATTGATCAATTATTAATTTTCCTGTTGTGAGCGTACCTGTTTTGTCAAAAACAAATTGTTGAATATCTTTAAAACGTTCTAAAGTATCGCCCCCTTTTATTAAAATTCCATTGCGGGCAGCTCTTCCTAAACCTACCATAATAGCTGCTGGCGTTGCCAAACCCATTGCACATGGACAAGCAATTACCATTACTGCAATCATTCTCATCAAACTATTTTGTATGCTTTCATCAAATACAAAATGATTTAATAAAAAAGTTAATATCGATATCCCCACAACCAGAGGAACAAAAATTGCACTTATTTTATCTGCCAATTTTTGCATCGGTGGTTTTGCTGCTTGCGCTTGATTCACCAAATGAATAATATTTGCAAATGTACTTTTATTGCCTACAGCTGTTGCTTTCACTCGTATAGAACCATCTGTATTGATTGTGCCTCCAATCACAAAATCATTTTCTTCTTTTAGTTCTGGCAAACTTTCGCCAGTCATCATACTTTCATCAATTGCAGCTTGTCCTTTAATAATGATGCCGTCTACAGGAATTTTGTCTCCTGTATTTACTAAAACCACATCGTCTTTTTTTACAAATTCATTTTCTGTTTCTACTATAGTTTCTTTTCCTATACTATCTACAAAAATTATTTTCGCTTTCGATTTTTGAAATTTCATTAACTCTCGAATGGAAGCAGCAGTGCTTTTTACCGAGTATTCTTCTAAATAATTTCCAGCCAAAACCAACGTAATAATAGATGCTGTGGTTTCAAAAAATAAATAATTGTGCACCTGAGTTGGAAATAATATCCATCCAATTAAGCTATAAAAAAATGCAGCGCTCGCACCAATAAAAACCAATACATCCATATTTGGCATGCCGTTTTTCAAAGAACGGAATGCACTTTTCCCAAAGTAATTAAGCCCAATAAAATACACAGGTAAAGCAAGCGTAAATTGAACATAAGGATTATGAAGTGGCGCCCAATTGATAAACATATGCAACATCAGAGGCACCCAGAAGAATAATGAAATCAATAAATATTGTTTTACTTTAGAATGACTCTTTACCAGTTCACCACTTTCAGTTTCTTCTACTACTTTAAAACCCAAATCTTGAATGCCATTCAATAATTTAGATTCTATATTTTCATCTTCAATATCAAAACTAACATCACCAGTTGAGGCGTTGGCCACCGCATTGCTAGCTCCTTGTTTAGCCAAATATGTAGTGACTGTCAGTGCACAGTTACCACAAGTCATTCCATCAACTTTACATTGTACTGATTTACTCATATTACAAAGTTACGAAAATGAAAATAGTGTTTGTGTTACTTTCATTTCATTTATTACATTTGCTAAATGAATGTTCGGTATAATATTGATGATATAAATAGTGTGGCAAAACAGTTTTTAGAAGAATTTAAAAACAATCGTTGTTTTGCTTTTTTTGCTGACATGGGCAGCGGTAAAACAACATTTGTGCACGCATTATGCAAAACATTGCAGGTAACAGACAATATTTCGAGTCCTACTTTTTCTATTATAAATGAATATGAGATTCCGAATGCTAGCAACAAAATCATTCACATGGATTGGTACCGATTAAAAAATACAGAAGATGCCATTGAAGCTGGAGTGCAAGATGTAATGGAAAACAAACAAGATTATATTTTTATAGAATGGCCCGAAATTGCGATAGATTTACTCCCTGCAGACTGCATAAGCGTTCATATAAATAGCATCAATGAATCAGAAAGAGAAATTATAACTTCTTAAAGTCCCTTGAACGAACAATCCCTTCTTGTCCGTTGGGAAGAATCACTTGTATACCATCTTTATCAATTCCATTATACTCAACTTCCACCCCTTCTGATAAAATTACAGAATTTTTATTTGTGTGTTTTTCAATGAAATTTGTTTGATGAATAATTATTCCGCGATAATAATATGCCTCATTGATGTGTTTCACCAACATGAAAAATAATGAAATAAATGATATTGAAAACAAACTGACAATCACTCTTTTTGAAATTGCAAATTCCGTTTTTAATTTTATAAGAAATAAAATTGTCATTGCTCCCAAAAACAAAAATAGACTGATGAGTGCCCAAGAATTTACTGAAAATAAATTATATCCTGCTTTCCACCAACGAATGAAAAAGATGTCTTTTTGTTCGTAAATAGGATCTTTAATTTTATTTTGAGCTAAAGCTAAATTGTCTTGTATGTTAATATTATGATCTAGTTGCAACGCTTTTTTATAGCACCAAATAGCCAACCCAATTTTCTCGTTTTTATAAAATGAATTACCTGCATTGTAAAACAAATTAGAATTCGAATAACCATCATTTATTAATTGTGTGTACAATGTGCTCGCACTGTCATACATTTTATTATGATATAATTGATTTGCTTTTTCGAACATCATATTGCTTTCTGCTTTGCTTTCAAACGCAAACAAAAAGAAGAAAAAAGTTATATAAATAATTTGATTCATTATGACAATTCATTTTCTAATTTACCAATTAATTTGAATGCATCACTGTATGTTTGGTGCATTTTTAATGTGCCGCTATCAGGTGAATACAATGCCATTTCACATTCATTGGTTACTCTAAATAATTCAATTTGTAATTCGCTGGAAACATTTTTTTCTAATAGTTTTTTGCTCGCCACTTCTTTTGATAAATTAGCTAAAGGAATATTTAATTTGTCACTCAAATATAACCAAACTGCTTTTGATGTTTCTTCATAAAATGCACTTTGAGCAGTATGTTTTAAATAAGACTCAGCAGTTACTAAACGTTTTAATGCAATTTTATTGGCTCGTTTATTTTTAAATAATATTCGATCGCTTTGCAATTCATCTTCTTTTCGTTTAAAGAAAACTAAACTAAAATAAGCTAGTAAGGGAATTCCAAAACCTCCCCAATAAATTGGATTTGAAATTAGATTCCAAGAAGATTTTTTAGTAATATTTTTTGATGAAGTATTTATATCGTGGATGTCTTTGGGCAAGCGATGCACGGTACTTTTATCTTCTTTGCCTTGTTTAACATGTAATGTATAAGAAGGAGTAGATAGTGTTTTATATTCTTTTATGATTGGATCAAAATATGAAAATTCAGTTGATGGAATCACAATTGTACCAGCTATTCTTGGTGTAAATGAATATGTAAATGTTTTATACCCTGCAATTATATCATTTGTATTGGTAACTGTGTCCTCAATTTTAGGATCAAAGGCATCCAAGTCGTCAGAAAAATTAATTTTTGGGGCACCAATCATTTTTAAATTTCCAGTGCCACTTACTCGCAAGGTGATGGTAGCATTGTCGTCGGTTGTTAAATCTGTTTTGTTGACATTACTTTCAATCGTAAACTGGCCAATGGCTCCGTCGAAACTAATTGGCTTCTTAGCTGCGGGAATATCAGTAACATTAATTTTCACAACCTGACTTTTTAATTTCACAGGAACTGTTTCATATTCATACGGGTCATCATTCATCAATGCATCCATCATTTCTTCTAGAGTTTGACCGCTTGAATTTTGTTGAATATTTCTTCGTGCATGTGGTATTTTCACATTACCCTCTACTGCAGCGGGATCTAATTCTAAAATACCGGTTTGAGTAGGAAATAATGCGGTTCGTTTTAGCTCTAACACATCCCACTCTTTTCCTTGATAAATTTCTCTTCGAGGTTGAGGAGGATATGGTATATTAAAATCTTGGCTCCAAAAACCAATTAGTGACGGGCGATTTGTTGGTCGCACATCCATTGGAATGCGAGTGTATAATTTATAACTCACTGTAATTTGCTCCCCTAGCGTGGCCGATGTTTTATCTGGAACCGCTAAAATGAAAATATTTTTATCGATGTCGTTTTTTGAAATTGGATTGGGTTGTTGTTGTGGACTAGGAGTGGATTGAGGGAAGTTTTGCTGACTTTGCCTTTGCAACTGTCGCATCATTTGCTGCTGTTGTTTCAACATGGCTAGCATAGGATCTTCTTCATCCTCAAACATATCGGCAAATGGATCGTTTTGTTGCATTTGTTGTTGACGACGATTTACTACAGAACCATCAACAATTTCGATGGCAACATTATTTGAACGAATTTGTTTTCCTCCAGACAATGATGCGATACCACCTGGAATTACTAATCTACCTTTCCTTTTTGCTTTTAAAACATAGGTTAACTCTAAAGATTGTGAAACTTCTCCATTAATTATACTTGTATTGTTACTTCTTGATGGCCCGTCTATAACTTGAAAATCAGGCATCGCCGACAAGGTAAAACGCTGAGCATTGTTGATATTTTTTAAAATAAACTTTACTTCAAATTTATCATTAATTCCTACTTTTTGTGCAGCAGGTTGTGTAATAAAAACAGCTTCTTGTGCCTTCAAAATAGAAGCACTCAATAATACTAAGATTAATATTCTTAAACTAATTTTCATTTTCTGTTCTGTCCTCGTCAATATTAAGACAAATTTAAAGCATGGCATAAAAATACATGCGTTAAAACTATGTGAAAAAAAATCTAAATATCTAAATTAGTACATGTTATTTTTAATTGCTTTTCTAAAAGCGCAATTCGTTTATCTTTTTCAATTAATTGTCTTTCATAAAGCTCAATTATTTTTTCTATTGGATTAATAAATTGAACAATTCCATTACCACCTAATTGATTAATACTATTTATTAATTTTTCATCACTAAATGCTTTAATAACTTCTTTAGGAAAACCGATAGCTTTAGCAATTCGTTCAAGCAATTCATCTTTAATTTCTGATTTATTTTCTATTCTGCTTATTTCTTGTTGATTGGTATTTAATCGCTTAGCTAAGTCCGATTGTTTAATACCAGTAAGTTTACAAATACGTTCAATGTTTTTTCCAAGGTGCATAGAATTGATTTTTGAGTAAAATACACATTTATTTGCGTAAAAAACACTTGATTGTAGCTATTTTATAAAATTCATTCATCTTAATTTGTATTTAAATAAAAAAATTAAATATGAAAAGCCAAATTAAAATCTTACTAGCATTATTTTCTTTTATGCTTGTCTTCCAAAACTGCAAAAAAACAAGTTTGTCAGAAATCTCAACTAATAAAAATGGTGTTAGTTCTAAAAATCAAATTGCTTCAGTTAGCTCAGCATTTTTTCAGTTAAATGCTGATGATTATTTAACTGTATATAATTCTTTAACCAATGATGAAATCAAGGGTTTATGGTTACAACATATTGAAGAATTCAAACAAAATAGAACTTTAACTAATTCTCAATTATTGAATGTCGATTTATTAAAAGCATATATAACAAATGCTGACTTAAATAATATTATTGCGAAAAATGATTTTGTGTCAGTATGGCTACCAAATTCTTTACTTTTATTTTCTGAAGAAGAAGTCTATTTACTTGCTTTTACTTTATACAGTGATATTAATACATCGTATGAAAGTTTGAAACCTTATGCTGGTGGAGGCAGTGGAGGAACTCCATCAACTCCCAAAAAATCTTGCCAATGTGAACTAGGGAGTAATTTTTGGGCATGTGCTCTTCATCCAAAACAATGTGATGTAATAGATTGTACACCCAATAAAGGTTGTGGATTTTTAATGTGGTCAGAATGTAATGGCAGATGTAATCTATTAAAACAATAGTCAAAATGGGAAAAAATAGATTAATCTTTTTCTTAAAAACACTTTACGTGTCAGCATTTTTAATTTTATATAATTTCACAACTAATGGATATCTGAATAACTATGATTACAATACTCTCTCGAACTATAGTTTTCATGTTTTTTTCATTCTACTTTATATATTTATTTTTAGGAAATATACGAATACAAAAGTAGATCTAGGTTTATTTTTGGCTAGTTTATTAGTTACAACGATTACAGCTTATTGCAGTAGTTGGAAAGTTTTTTTTCCTGAGTTTTTTCCTTTTAATTTTATTTTGTGTTTGATAGCTATTTACATTGTATTTTTTGTAAAGAAAAATAAGTATTATCTAATTTTATTTTTTGGAATCATTGCATTCATTTCTGGTAAATTTTATATTGCAAATTATTATTACAATGCAA
>CANHJA010000101.1 GCA_947460795.1 Bacteroidota bacterium
AAAATCGTGGTTCTTACATAAGCCCCAACGGTTGTTTTCTGCAAACTCTAAAGTATTTTCAACAGATAACACTAAAAAGTGTTTGGTATTCAGTTTGAAATTTTCTGCATTATGTGGGTTCGCCAAAACTTCAAAATCTAAAGGCTCAAACTGTTTAATCAGTTGGTGTAATATTTCAGCGTGTGGGGTTGCTTCGGTTTTCTTTAAAAGCTGTTCGGCTTCGGTTTTAATATCCTCGATCCCGATACTGAATTTATCAAATTGAAACGCTGGGATAATGTTGTTTAAATTTGTATCTTTAAGGCTGTTAATTTCATTAAACCCGTTATTATGTTGCTGCATTTTATCGAGTTTTTTTAGTTAGTAAATAGGTTTCTGCTTCGCAGGAAATTTCTGTTAACGTCTTTTTTCTGCCTTGCCTTAACCAGCTATCAATTTCAGATTTTAAAAACCTTAACTTTTTACCGCCTTTATGTACGGGAATAGTACCAGCGTGTACCCAGCCGTAAACTGTGGTCTTACTGGGTTTGTCGGGGTGGTAATTACAAAGTTCATTGAGGTCAAACCAACAATCGGTTTCGGTTGGTTGCTTGTTACTCTTTCCAAGTAACATACTTTTTATTTCGCTTACTTCAATAAAAAGTTGCGTAAAGGCTTTCGGTAATGTTTCAAGGGTTAAGTCCTGAATAGAATTATTTAACATTATTTATAGTTTTTAACGTTATTAATTCGGTTAAATCATAAGTGTTAAATCGAACAGTTCCTCCAATTTTTACACGCTTAATTATGCCCTGTTTTTCCCATCGTGCAATTACTTGCTTTGAAACTTTAAATTTTTCAGCAACTTCGCTTCGAGTCAAAAGCTCAATATTTATCTCTGTCATAAAATTTTATAAGGTGGATTTTAATACCTTACTATTAAATATCTTTTTTATAAGTTTTAACAACTTTTGATAAGAAAAAACAAATAATAAATAATAAATATCGCTCTAATTCAATGCTACATTGAGTATAATAGTTATTCACATTTATTTATATTTATATATTTCGTAATGCAAAAAGCCCATCTAATTGATGAGCTTTAAGTATTTCTTACAGAGGTGTAAATAGATTTTCTATTTATTAATTTAAAAATCTAATTGTATTTTGTTGGCTGCTTCACGTTTTGTTTGGTCTATAATCTTTGCGTATATCTGTGTAGTTTTCAGTTCACGGTGTCCCAGCATTTTTGAAACGGTGTAAATATCCGTTCCCTTTGATAGTTGCAAGGTGGCATAAGTGTGGCGAAAACAATGAAAAGTAATATCCTTTGTAATTCCTGCTGCTCCAATCCATTGGTACAGGTGTTTGTTTTCGTATGCTGAATAAGTAAGCCCCTCAAATACTTTGTCGGTGGGTTCTTTGCGTTCACCCAGTAAGCTGTAAGCCTGTTCAGAAATAGGCATCACTTCAACCCCTTTTGTTTTTTGCTGTTTGAACTGAATAAAATACCCGTTGCCTTTAATGTATTCCAGTTCGCTCCAAACAAGGTTTTTAATATCTGAAAACCTCAACCCTGTAAGGGCTGAAAATAAGGCTGCACGTTTTAATAAAGGGTTATTACATTCCGTTTTTAAAAGGCTATTCAGTTCCTCAATAGTTAAAAAGTTTCTTCGTGTTTCTGCCTGTTTAACGGGTTGTATTTTGCCGTTCAAGTCGTTGGTTAAATAACCGTCTTTATAGGCTTGTTTTAAAGTCGCTTTAAGTTTATTGAAATAGGAAACGGCTGAATTTTGGGCAAGGGTTACTTTATTACTTTTATTACTTTTGGTAGTGAGTAAATACTCTTTGAACTCATTACAAAACTTTTCGTTGAGGTCGGCAAACTTCAAATTTCCCTTTGTAAATTTTTCAAGGTAATTGTATGCTGAAACCCAGTTATCGTGGTTACTGGCTTTACGTTTGTCGGCAAGGCTTTTGAAATAGGCAACAAAATTCTGTTCGCCCTGCTCTTTAATTTTTAGCTGTACCTTTTCATATCCTGTGTAAATTTCGGGCTTGTTTAAATGGTTTTCACGTTTCTGCCTTATTTGTTCAGCAATCTGTAAAGTTTCTTTGTAGCTTAGCTTGTCAATAGGATTTTTTGCATTATCAAAAAGATAAAGCTTTAAAAACTCCCTTCGGGTTGGCTTACCTGTTTCGGGGTGTGGTATGGCTGGGTAAAAATCTAAATATAAACTTTGCCTGTTCCCTGAAATTTTCTTTTTTCTTAACTTTACTTTTATTGCCATTGTTATATATTTTTAAAAAAGTTTTTCAATATCTAAACGCTTAATCCTTGTAATCCTTTGCCCTAAATTAACTGCCTTTATAGTACCTGAATTAATGTAACGATAAACAGAACAAATAGAACAATTTAATAATTGTGCAAGTTCCCGAACAGTTAAAAACTCTTTATCTTTAATCAATTCTTTGTTAACTGCATTCGTTTTAGGTTTGAAAACAGGGGGCATTTCTATTTGTAGTTCATTTCTTTTTTCAAGCCTTTTTTTCATTTTATATCTTGCTGAACTACATTTATGAGAACAACAAGCTGTTGAAATTTTTTGGGCTTCAAACATTTTACCACACTGCTGGCATTGTTTCAATATTTTAAATTGCGTACCGCTCATTTATCCTTATATTTAGTGTCTTTAGATATATTTAAGTATAGTTAAATGTATTTAAGTGTCTTAATTTCGCTTTTTAAGGTACAAATAAGATTAACTAACTCCATTTTATACATAAAGGTACAACAAAGGTACAAATATTTAATAAATAAACAACTAACAACTAAAACAAACTACATTAACGAGCATAAAAAAAACCCTTTAAAATAGGGCTTTTTATAAGTTTCTTATGCGTTTGTTATTTGTTTCTTTTGCATTAGTTACTTTCCGATACAGAACTTACCAAAAATAGTTCCTAAAATATCTCGGTCTAATTCCACGGTACCAGTTATTTCTCCTAAAGATTGCAATGCCATTCGAATATCAATCGAAAGAAAATCGCCACTGATATGTTGATTCAAACCTTGTTCAATTTGGTTTAAATGAATGAGTGTATCCTTCAATGCATTGATATGCCTTGCATTGGTAACAATGATTCCATCAAAATTCATTTTTTCATTATGAACAATTTTCAACAATTCAGTTTGCAGCCTGTCTATATTTTTATTTTCAGCAGCAGAAATTGTAATTGTTTTTTTATGTGTTAAAGTCTCAATTGCTTCTTCTATTTCAAAAGCATTGCAGGATGAAACTTTATCAAATTTATTTAATAAAATAATGATTTTTTGCTCGTCATGAATTGCTAATAATTTAAAATCCTCTACAATTTCTTTGTACTCTTTTTGAATATCTGCGAGGTATAAAACAATTTTTGCCGACTTTAATTTTTGATACGAACGCTCAATCCCAATCGCTTCTAACTTGTCTTCCGTTTCCCGAATTCCAGCCGTGTCTATAAATCGAAATTGCACTCCATCAATGATTAACGTATCCTCAATAAAATCCCTTGTTGTGCCAGCAATGTCACTCACAATGGCTTTTTCTTCATTCAAAAGCGCATTCAACAAAGTTGATTTCCCAACATTTGGCTCGCCAACAATAGCCACTGGAATTCCATGTTTCAATACATTCCCTAACTCAAAAGATTGAATTAAATGAATGACTGTTTTTTTTATTTTTTCAATTAGCAATGAGAACTTCTCTCTGTCTGCAAATTCAACATCTTCTTCAGAAAAATCCAATTCCAATTCTATCAATGCAGCAAACTCAATCAATTCATTTCTCAATCCCTCAATGATGGCAGAGTAACCTCCTCTCATTTGATTGAAGGCCATTTCATGCTGTACTTTATTTTCTGCAGCAATAATATCTGCTACCGATTCGGCCTGACTTAAATCTAACTTGCCATTCAAAAAAGCACGTTGTGTAAACTCTCCGGGTTTGGCAGATTGCGCTCCTTTTTGCTGACACAATTCCATTATTTTTTGAATGATGAATTTGGACCCATGACACGAAATTTCTACTACATCTTCTCCGGTATATGAATGTGGATTTTTATAAATTGAAACCACCACCTCATCAATAATTTCTTTTTGTTCATTGATTATTTTTCCAAAATGAATGGTATGACTTTTTACATCCGCAATTTTTTTCTTGCCTTCAAAAATAGAATCAATGATATCAAAGGCTTGATCGCCACTCAAGCGAATAACCCCAATGGCTCCTTCTCCTTGTGGAGTAGAAAGCGCTACAATAGTATTTTGAGAATTATGAATGATAATTTGTAAATTATGAATGATGAAATATTATTTATTCTTCCTACGTTTTAATTCTTTTGTAATCAATGCCAACTCACGTCCTGTTTGTCCGGCAACAGATGTATTTTCTTGTGCACGACGCATTAAATAAGGAATAACATCTTCAACAGGGCCATAAGGCAAATATTTAGAAACATGATATCCTTCTTTTGCCAGGTTAAATGAAATATTATCACTCATCCCAAATAATTGAGAAAAATGCACCTGGTTTGTGTTTTTAGGAATCGATAATTGTTCCATTTTTTGGGTGGCTAACAAACAACTGTTATCGTTGTGCGTACCAATAAAAACAGCCATTGAAGTTAAATTATGTAAACAAAAATCAACTGCTAAATTATAATCTTTGTCTGTAGATTCTTTGTCTACTTGAATGGGAGATGCATAGTTTAATTGGGCAGCTCTTGCTCTTTCTTTTTCCATATATGCACCACGAACTAATTTCGCACCTAATAAAAAGTTTTTCTGACGAGATAATTCGTAGGATGTTTTTAAATATTCAAATCGATCATGGCAATACAACTGAAATGTATTAAAAACAACCACGCGTTCTTTGTTATATTTCTCCATCATAGCATTTGCTAAATCATCAATTGGTTTTTGAATCCAAGATTCTTCCGCGTCAATTAAAATCATTTTATTGCTATCATGCGCTTGCTTGCAAATTTTATCCACCCGAGTCCAAACTCTGTCAAACTCTTGTTGCAATTCTGTAGATAATAATTTGCCCTCTTGCACCATTTCTAATAATTCAAAACGGCAAAAACCAGTAATTTTCATGCTAATAAAAGGAATGTATTTTTTATCCTTTGAAAAATGAATGGTTTTAATAAAATCGTCTACAGTTGCATCAAAAACAGATTCGTCACTTTTTCCTTCTACCCCATAATCCATAATCACATCAACTCCAAACTGATTTAATTTTTGCGCAGTCACATCGGCTTCTTCCAATGTTTCTCCTCCACAAAATTGCTTGAAAATAGTAGATTTTACGATTCCTTTTATCGGTAAACGAAATTTAAAAGCAAGATTGGTGCATTGTATTCCAATTTTAGTCAAAAAAGGATTTCCCATTGCTGAAAACAGAAGATGAGCTTGCTTTAATTCAGAATTGCTTTGCGAAGAGAATGCGATTTCAGTATTTTCGAAATTAATGGGCATACAAAATTATTGTTTCGTCGCAAATGTAAGACTGTTGATTACTATATTATTATTTTTTTGGTTGGTATTTAAAAAAAATATAATTTCACACCTTATAAATTAATTATTAAACGTAAAAATAGAAAAAAAATGAAAAAGATTTTACTTATGTCATTTGGTTGTTTCAGTGCTCTTGCTTCAATGGCACAGTATAAAGCCAACACAGATTTTACAACAATTTTGAAGGGGACTTCAGTTGTAAAAAACACTCAAGAAAAATTAGATGCAGACAAAAGAATCAATCGTGAAGATTTTGTAAAACAATTATCAGGAAAGAAAAATAGAGCAAATAAAAGATATTTTTCTTTTCCAATTGATATGGATACTTTTTTAGTAGACAATGGAATGGACCCACTTTTCAGCGGTGATAACTTAGACACAAGACATATGTGGCAAGATAGTGCAAGTGTACGTGTTGCTTTTTCTAATGGTTTATCTGCACCAGAAGTACAATCTTTATCTCAAGTTTTAGACCCATTTGCTGCAAGATGGAATTCTAGCACTTTCAATGGTTTACCAGCAGTTAAAGCGGGTGTGCCTTACAATGTAGATTCTTTCGGAATTGTTTGTGTATACAACAGATTAGCTAGCAAAGCAGCAGTTGTTGATACCATTCAATTTACTTTTGTTAAAGGTGCTCAAATGGGATTATTACAATACCCAGATGCAAATTATACAGATACTGTAAAATTTGGTGCAATCAGAACTACTTATGCAGACAGAGGTGCAATCAGTAACAGTACTGCAGCTCCTACAGTTGTAACAGTAAAATATCCTTTAGCAGCAGGATCTGAAAATGATACTTTATCTAATGGATTTAACTACTTTAGCATTCCTGTTAACTTAAGCGTTACAAATGATATCGTTGGTGTAACAGTTACTTTCTTAACTGGTGAAAGTGGAATTCCTTTAGGAGATTCTATCAACAAACACAACAGCTTTAGATATGCTACTTTCGGTGAAGGTACAGGTACAGGTGCGTCTTTCACAAACAGCAACATGTATTATGTTAAAAACGATTTCAACATGAGTGGTAATACTTGGACTACAGCGCCTACTTCAGTTACAGTATCTGGTAAAAATTATTTCTACCCAGCGATTATCTATAGTGATGCAGATCCTGCTAACATCATTGGATGGCAGTACCACTGGTTCGATTGGACTATTTCTGGTTTAACAGGAACTGTTAGCACTAAAGATGTTGCTTCAAACATTACTTCTTCAGTTAGCCCTAATCCTGCTACATCAAATGTAACTTTTGCTTTAAACTTGAAAGAGTCTGCTAAAAATGTTACAATTGAAATTTCAAATGCTTTAGGTCAAGTTGTAAAAACTACTAAAGTAGGTTCAGTTGCTTCAAATACAACTTCAAGAACTACAATTTCAGTAGCTGATTTATCTGCTGGTATGTATATTTACACAATCACTGCGGATGGTCAAAAAACATCAAACAAATTAATGGTTAAATAATCATTTTTTATAGATTTTCAAAAAAGCTCCTCAATTGAGGAGCTTTTTTTATGGAAAAAGCATTTTTTATTATACCTTACAAACCAAAATAAAATAACACGCGTCTTATTATTTGAATAGAATAAGATACAAAATTGAGTTGCGCTTTGAGCTACATTGGACCCCATGTTGATGAAGAAACACTTGAACTAATTAATGGTTGCAAGGAGGGGAATCGTTTGTCTCAAGAAAAACTATACAAACAATTTTACCCAAAAATGATGAGTATGGTAAAACGATATACCAATATATATCAATACCATTTGGCAGAAGAAATTTTAAACAACGGTTTTTTAAAAGTATTTCAAAAATTGGACACCTTTAAATTCCAAGGATCATTTGAAGGCTGGGTTAGAAGGGTCATTTATCATTCTATTTTTGATTATGTAAGACAAAATATGAAATACGATGAAAAGATTGTTTTTATAGAAAAAGATGAAGTCATTACACATGATTTAACCTCAAAATTAAATTACAATGAATTGATGAAATTAATTCAGGAACTGCCTGAACAAACAAGAGCTGTTTTTAATATGTATGTGATTGAAGGATTTAGCCATAAAGAAATTGGAGCGCACTTAAACATTAATGAAGGAACGAGTAAATGGCATTTATTTGAAGCAAGAAAACAACTTAAAATAAAAATTGAAAGACAATATTCTTAATAAGAAATTTTAATACCATGGAAAAAAACATTCCAATAGATCAATTATTTAAAAACAATCTTTCCGAAGGGCAAGAGCAGCTAAATTTAGGTGCTTGGGCAAATATGGAAAGAATTTTAGATGGTAAAAACCCGTACGCTGAAGAAGCTACTA
>CANHJA010000102.1 GCA_947460795.1 Bacteroidota bacterium
AATTTACTACCACATAAGCTCCTCCTTGTTGCACAAAATAACTGGTAGGAATGCTAAATGCAGGAGTCAATGAAATATTAAATCCACCATATCCATATAACAAAACAGGCATTGGCGTTTCGCCCAAAGGCATATCTTTTCTGTGATAAACAAACATAGGAACTTGGGTGCCATCTTTACTTGTAAACCACAATTGCTCCACCACGGTATTGTCTAAACTTGTTTTTACTTCTGAGTTTTTAAACAAAGTACTTTCGCCCGTTTGGAGATCGTATTTATAAATTGTTGGCGGACTGTTGTACGATGTGTAGGTGTAAAATGTATGGTCATCTTTTTGACTGCCACCAAAACCTGTAACCGTTCCTAAGCCAGGCAGCTGCAATGTTTTTTCAAATTTTCCATCTACCGTATAGACATCTATTTTTGAACACGCTTTTTCTAAATAACTGCAAAATAATTTATTTCCTACACGACTAACTGCATCTAATTTTACTGTTTTTTCCGCAATAAAAGGAACCCAATTTTCTCGTTTTGTGTTTTTAGGATCTACCAACACCAATTGATAATTGGGCGCATTGGCATTGGTGTAAATTAAAAATTTACCCTGCACAACATCAATAAAATCTTGGTTAATATCAAATCCTTTGCTTAATAATTTGAATGCTTTTTGCTCTTTATTTTTCAAATCCCAAAAATACAATTCACTGCCATCGGTTCCTTCACTTACACTCATGATTAACCAACGCTCATCTTCACTAATGCCCACTCCTTTGTATCTAAGCGGATGCAATTTATCTTCATAAATTAATTTATCTTGACTTTGGCTAGTGCCTATTTTGTGAAAAAATATTTTTTGATATTCCGTTTTAGCTGAAAACTTTTGTGCATCATTTTTTGGCTTATCATAGCCGCTGTAATAAAAACCTTCGTCACCAACCCAAGCAATTCCCGAAAATTTAGAATACTCAATCTTATCAGCAATTAACTTTTTAGAGGCTACATCCATCACATAAATATCTTGCCAATCGCTGCCTGCATTGGAAACAGCATAGGCACACCATTTTTGTTTTTTTGAAAGCTCTATCGCTCCCAAAGACGAAGTTCCATTTTTATTTAAACTATTTGGATCAATAAAAACGGTAGGCGTGCCGGTAATTCCTTTTTGAATATAGAGTACACTTTGATTTTGCAAACCATCATTTTTATAAAATAAATAATATTCACCTTCTTTTGATGGGCTGCTATACTTTGCATAATTCCATAAATTAGTCAACTCTTGATTGACGGTTTGTCTGAATGGTATTTCGTTTAAAATACTTTCTGTATATGCGTTTTGTTCTTCAACCCATTTTTTAGTTGGTTCCGCATTGTCATTTTCTAACCAGCGATAGGGATCATTAACAGTCTTACCAAAATACACATCTTGAACATCTTCTTTAGTGGTTAATGGCATTGTTGATTGTGCATTTGCTAAATTTGTAATCATCATTAAAAGGGCAAATTGTATTTTTTTCATTTTATAAAAAATAATAATTGTTTTGTAAATATAGAAAAACCAACGTAAAAGTAGTACACAGCACTCTCTTTAGAAAGAGATTAAATCATTTTATTCCTTTTAATTAAATAAGAAAGCAACACTTTATCAAATCCTTCATTGATGTCGGCATCCACGATATCAATGCCGAATTGTCCACATTTTAAATTCAACTGCTTGCGATATTCAGTCATCTGTTGGGTGTAAGCATCTTTCAATTGGGTTGAATTCATTTTTAAGGTTTCACCCGATTCTAAATCGATGAATTCATAAGGCCTATTTTCAAATTCAAAATCGACTTCATATTTTTTGTCTTGCACATGAAACAAAATCACTTCGTGTTTGTTGTATTTTAAATGTTGGAGCGCATCAAAAATTTCATCGGTTTCCGATACTTTATCCAGCATGTCACTAAAAATGACAACCAAGGATCGCTTGTGAATATTTTCGGCTATTTGATGTAAAATTTTTGATGCTGAAGTAGATTGATTGGGCGTGTTAAGTTTGGCCAGTTTCTCTAATTCTGTCATCAACATTTTTTGATGAACCGTATTGCTTTTACATTTTGTGTGAAATTTTAAATCGGTATCAAAAATAGAAAGCCCTGAAGCATCCAATTGCTTTTTTAAAATAGTGGCAATTGAAGCAGCCGCCAGACAAGAAAATTGTAACTTATTCGCTACTTGTCTATCTTGAGGAAAAAGCATTGAAGAGGAACTATCAATTACGAGTTGACAACGCAGGTTTGTTTCTTCTTCATATTTTTTTATGAACAATTTATCTGACCGGCCAAAAACTTTCCAATCGATGTGTTTAAGATTATCCCCTGTATTGTATAGCCTATGTTCAGCAAATTCAACAGAAAACCCATGAAAAGGACTTTTGTGTAAGCCAATGATAAACCCTTCTACCACTTGTTTTGCAAGCAATTCGATGTTTTCTAGCTGTTGTTGTAATTGCATGTTTTAAAAATAATTGGTAAATTTATTCTATATAGTTGTGTTGAAAAAATAAGTTTTGCTATATTTGACTGAATTTTTAACAAGCATGAAAAATATTTTACGCACAATTGCTGTTTTGTCATCTCTTTTAATGGGGTCTTGTACGCAAGAATACACTTGTCAGTGTATCGTAAAATATACTGGTAAACCGCCAGGATTAACAGACAGTGCATTGCATGAATTTGCCATCCGAGACACAAAAAAAGAAGCAAAATCTAAATGTGAAGCAAATTCCACAACGGCAACAGCAGATAATGTGACCATGACTGAAAAATGTAGATTATATTAATTTATTCATATAAAAATAAGTAAATGACTGTCTTTGAGGCAGTCATTTTTTTTAGCTTCCAGCTGCACACATATTATCCAATTCAATTTCCACTTTTCGATTCCTGTACCCTATTTTATAAATATTTAATAAATAGCATAAAATTGTTCGAATGATTCAATAAATATTTATCACAATTGGTATAACTTTGCCCACCTATGTCAGACGAAATTCTTCATGAATGTGGGATTGCTTACTTAAGATTACGCAAACCCTTAGAATATTATCATAAACAATATGGCACTGCTTTTTGGGGCTTAAATAAGCTCTACTTAATGATGGAAAAACAGCACAACAGAGGTCAGGATGGTGCTGGGATTGCCACAGTTAAGCTTAATATGCCTGAAGGCCATCCTTTTATGAAACGAATTAGAAGCAATGTAACCCAAAGCATTGCCGATATTTTCAAAATAGTACAACAAGAAATTGAAGATGTAGAAAAACTACGCCCTGATATTAGAAACTACCCCAACCTTTTAAAAGGATATTTGAGCTATATGGGCGAAGTAATGATGGGGCATCTTCGTTATGGAACTCAAGGTAAAAACAATATTGAAAATTGTCACCCATTTGTAAAAGGCGATGTAAGTCCCTTGAAAAGTATTGCATTGGCTGGAAATTTTAATTTAGTAAATACCCAAGAATTATTTGCATTTGTAAATCAGCAAGAAGATACAAGTATTGATAATTGCGAAAGTGATTTAAGTGCGATGTTGGAAGTCATTCATTTCTTTTTGAAAGAGGCTGTAGAAGCAGATGCTGCCAATTTGAACTGGGTAGATATTTTAAGCAAAGCAACAAATAAATTTGATGGTGGATTTGTTGTAGAAGGATTGTGTGGCAATGGAGACAGTTTTGTATTAAGAGACAAACACGGTATTCGTCCTGCCTTTTATTATATTGATGAAGAAACGATAGCAGTAGCTTCTGAAAGACCAGTTTTAATGACTGCTTTCAAAACCACTATCGAAAACATTAAAGAATTACCTGCAGGGCACGCGTTAATAGTGAAAGCAGATGGTAGTTATACCTTGGAGCGCATTATGGAAGAAACAGAGAAGAAGGCGTGTAGTTTTGAACGCATTTATTTTTCTCGTGGCAGTGATGCCGAAATTTACAATGAACGAAAACAATTGGGTCGCTTACTTTCTGAGAAAGTGTTGAAATCCATTAACCACGACTTAAGAAATACCATTTTTTCTTTCATACCAAACACAGCTGAAGTTGCATTTTATGGATTAATAAAAGGCGCTGAAGCGTATTTAAATGAAATCAAAATTCAACGCATTCAAAGTTGGGATAAAGATTTTGATGAAGAGAAACTTCGTGAAATGATTGAGCGCAGGGTTCGCATTGAAAAAATTGCAATCAAAGATGTGAAAATGAGAACCTTCATTACGGAAGAAAGTGCTCGCAATGAAATGGTGCAACACGTTTATGACATCACCTATGGTACAGTTCGTGCTGAAATTGATAGCTTGGTAATTATTGACGATTCGATTGTTAGAGGCACTACTCTTCGTGAAAGTATTATTCGAATGCTAGACAGATTAGGACCTAAAAAAATTACCGTTGTTTCAAGTGCACCGCAAATTCGTTATCCTGATTGTTATGGAATCGACATGAGTAAGATGGGCGATTTTATAGCCTTTCAAGCGACTGTTGAATTATTAAAAGAAAATAATAAAGCACATTTATTAGATGATGTGTATGCAGAATGTTTGCAAGCACAAAAATCAAATACGTTGACTTCTGAAAACTTTGTAAAGAAAATTTACAAGCAATTTTCGGTGGATGCAATCAGTTTAAAAATTGGTCAAATGTTGCGTCCTGAAGATGTGCATGCTGAAATAGATTTAATTTACCAAAGCATTGAAGATTTACACAGTGCTTGCCCTCACAATAAAGGAGATTGGTATTTTACAGGCGATTATCCAACACCAGGAGGTAATGCAGTTGTCAACAAAGCGTTCATGAATTACATGGAAGGCAAAGATGGCAGAGGATATTAATAATGGTTACTGATTAATTGTAAAATTTAAACAATTGCATGAATTCCTTTATAATGCAATAGTACCAAAAATATTTTTTTGAACTATAAATTCATTAAATGAACATCAATTGTTCTTCAAACGGTTGTGCTTTTTTATATGGGTACGTATCTACAATATACTGTAATGTCTCTTGAATATTATTGGCTTGAATATTAATATCAGCCCTATTTTCATTATACCAATGAGCAATTTTAGTTGTAAATGTTTCATCAATAGAATCTAAAACTGTAACCCCCATTTTTTGCAAAGCAGCCGCATTACATTCTTGTTCATAATGATCTTTAATAGGTATGCTCATTAATTTTTTTCCTAAATAAAGTGCTTCCGAAGGTGTCTCAAAACCACCACCTGTTATTAATCCATGACAAGACAACAAGCTTTCATTAAATAATTTTTGAAATATAGGGAAGTAGGTAATATTGCCTTCAGTGTAACTATTTTTTACGGATGACAAGAACCAATGAAAATGAATATCTGGTAATTGTTTAAACGTATCTTTTAGACAGTCTTCTTGAAATGCAGGCAAATAAACCGTTACATGCTTTTGATCTTTTACTTCTTGGTGCATCATTTCTTCTTTTATAACAGGAGAAAAAATATAATCATCATAGCTTTGAAAATGCAATCCTACATAATTAGTAGATTTTGCAAAGTTTTTTAATACGAATTCACCTAACATATTTTTTTTATTTGGCCTAGGGGTTTGTTTACTTTGAAAACTGGCTTGATGTCCAAATTGTACTGAGTTCTTTTTTTGAAGTTTACATGCCAATGCGGTGATACAATCAAAGTCGTTTATAATAATATCATAATTTTTAATTGGCAAATCGCTCGCCTCTTTTATTATGCTAATGGGTTTTGTATTTTTAATGATATCCCAATAATTTAAACCGCCACATTTGCTATAATGCAAACTCAGTCCTTTACTTTTATATCGAATTGGGAAAGGCACATCTATATGAGAATTGTTACCACTCACGAATATATCTACATCCCCCATTTTTTGTAAATGCGGATACAATTGTGAAGCTCTACTTAAATGGCCATTACCAGTGGCTTGAACAGCATAAAATATTTTCATCCAATTAATTATTTAAAAAGATTAAGACATTACCAAAATTTTATTCATCAAATCATTGATATTTAAAACAGACTCATCCTCTTTTTCATCCACTACATTTACAACTGATTTTTCTTCATATTGATAAATCGACCAACTTTTGTCAACGTATTCTAAAGCCGTCAAATTCTCAACCCAATCACCACTGTTTAAATAAATTACGCTCCCTTTTTCAGTTTCTACCACTCTATTTTGCTGTTTATGAATATGTCCGCAAATAACATAATCAAACTTTTTATCTATGGCAATTTCTGCTGCTGTAGTTTCAAAATTATTTATCCATGAAACGGCTTTTTTCACACTGTTCTTAACTTTTTTAGAAAAACTCATTTTTTCTTTTCCCATTTTTTCTAAACACCAATTAATCATTCTATTTAATAAAATAATTAAATCGTAACTTTTACCTCCAATTTTAGCTAAAATTTTTGCAGAACCATTTGTTGTGCTATCAAATATATCTCCATGAAAAATCCATGCTTTCTTTTCATCAATTTCTAAAATATATTTATCAACTAAGTGTAAATTTCCGAAAGATAAATCGGTGTATTTTCGGAGCAAATCATCATGATTTCCTGTGATGTAAATAACTTCTACTCCTTGGCTGGCCATTTTCATAATTCTACGCAACACATTCATATGCGCTTTTGGAAAATAGTTCTTACTGAAATTCCAAATATCTATAATATCGCCGTTTAAAATTAATTTTTTGGGGTTGATCGATTTAAGATAGGTCAAGAGTTCTTTAGCGTGGCAGCCATATGTGCCTAAATGCACATCACTTATTATTACTATATCTAATGTTCTTTTTGGGTTCATTATTTTATAGTACAAAATTGAAAATCAAATGTGACTTAATTGTATCTTAAACTTTACATTAATATTAAGTCTAAAAATACCCATTCAATAAAGCGGTGTGTGCATCAAAACCCAAAAAGTAAACTTGCAGATATTTACTATAAAGCTTTTTTTAGCAATCCGTAATTCATTGTCAACAAATGATTGGTGCGATTTACGTAATTGCTTTTGCAATTGCCATCTTCGTGCTTATTTTTGTAGTCTTAAAGAAAAAAGTTCAACAAGCAATTCATTCAGTAATATAAATTGGCAAAGATAGAAAACGATATTACCCTAGACGAAGTACAAAAAATTGTACAGGAAAAATCTGCCTGGAAAATTGTGAATTCGTTGATTGATAAAAAACTCGTAAGTGTTTATGAAAACCTATACGAAAACTACAAACCTAAAAAAGAGAATTTTGTTTTTTTAGTAGAAGAATATCAACCAGAAGAAAAATTAAAATTACTTTTTGAAATACTTGAAAAAGCACCGAAGCAGCTGCACCTATTATTGACGTATTTACATTTAGTAAAAACAGAAAAAAATGTTTTACAAGCTGATTTGTTGAAACATGCCAACGCTTCTCAGCCTCAATTAAAAGCGTTGTGTGAGAAGGGAATTTTTGAAGTGAAAAAATTAGAGGTTGACAGACTGCAAACAGAATATAAAGGAGAGCTAATCGAAAATGTGTTGAGTGAAATCCAACAAAAAGCGTATGAAGAAATTCAATTAGGCTTTGCCGAAAAAAAGCCTGTTTTACTCAAGGGTATTACAGGCAGTGGGAAAACCCATATTTATTTTCAGTTGATAAAAGACTGCATTCAACAAGGCAAACAGGCATTGTATTTACTACCAGAAATTGCCTTGACAACACAAATCATTCGAAAACTGAGGGCTACTTTTGGCGACAAAATTGGCATTTATCACTCTCGTTTTAGCAACAATGAACGAGTAGAAGTTTGGCAAAAAATTC
>CANHJA010000103.1 GCA_947460795.1 Bacteroidota bacterium
CCATTGGCGCACAAATAACAGACTATTTAATAAAACCGGTAAATCCGAATCAAATTTTATTAACGCTGAAAAAAATCATTGACAGCAAAACACTCGTGAGCGAAAAAACGACTTCTACCTATCAACAAGAATTTAGAAATTTGTTTATGGCATTAAACAACAATCCTGATTACAAAGAATGGTGTGAGCTGTATAAAAAAATTGTATACTGGGAATTGGAAATGGAGAAATCAAATAGCCCTGAGATGCAAGAAATTCATCAATCCCAAAAAGAAGAAGCCAACAACGAATTTTGCAAATTTGTAGATAAAAACTACACTAAATGGATAAAAGATGGCGACAATGCACCTGTGATGAGCCACACATTATTGAAAAAGCATGTATTCCCTCAATTGGAAAAAGGGAAGCCTCTTTTTTTTATCTTAATAGACAATTTACGATTTGACCAATGGAGAACCATCCAATCCAAATTTGCAGAAAGCTTTAAAATTTTAGATGAAGAAATTATGTTGGCCATTTTACCAACTACCACACAATATAGCAGAAATGCTATTTTTTCGGGCTTGCTTCCTATTGATATAGAAAAAAAATATCCTATAGAATGGAAAAACGACGATGAGGATGGAGGCAAAAATTTATATGAAGAACAATTTTTACAAGATCAATTAAATCGAAATGGCTTGGGTGATATTAAATTTTCATACACGAAAGTTACCAATCATTTTGCAGGCGAACAGTTGGTAAATAACATTGGAAATTTGTTGCACAACGATTTAAATGTGATCGTTTATAATTTTGTAGACATGCTCTCTCATGCTAGAACCGAAATGGAAGTATTGAAAGAATTAGCCAATGATGAAATTTCATATCGATCAATCACAAGCAGTTGGTTTGAGCATTCTCCCTTACATCAAGCATTAAAAAAAGTGGCCGACAAAAACATAAAATTAATTGTAGGTACTGACCATGGAAGTGTGCAAGTAAAATCGCCTAGTAAAGTAATTGGAGACAAGCAAACAACTACGAATATTAGATACAAGCATGGGAAAAATTTAAATTATGAAAACAAAGTTGTGCTTGCATTTAAAGAACCGAACGAAATAGGATTGCCAAAACCCAATTTTAATTCTTCATTTATTTTTGCGAAACATGATGGTTATTTATGCTATCCGAACAACTACAATCATTATGTAAATTTCTTTAAAAATACATTTCAACATGGCGGCGTTTCTCTGGAGGAAATGTTGGTACCTATTATAAAAATGGAGAGCAAGTAAAATAATGTTTAATGGTTAACTGTTAATGATTAATTTTGTTTAATAGTTTTTTTATATGTCACTCAATATTCAACATTCATTATTCAAGATTTGCATAGTTGGTTCAGGAAATGTAGCCCATTTTGTGGGTAAAAAATTATTGAATTCTCAGCACATCATTTCACAAGTCATATCAAGCAATATTGAACATGCGAAAGTGTTAGCGAATATTTTATCCTGTGATTTTTCGGATACTATTTCAGCGATGAAAGAAACTGTTGATGTTGTAATTTTAGCAATCAATGACGATGCTTTAAAAAACTTTCAAACAAACGAAATTCTAAAAAACAAGCTAATCATACATACTGCAGGCGCTGTTTCATTGGAAGAAGTGAAGCATATCTCCAATAACATGGCATGTATTTGGCCTGTTTATTCAATATCTAAAAACAATTTACCTAGTTCAAATAAAATTCCGTTGGCTGTTAACTTTTCTACCAATGAAATAAAAGATGCCGTAATGAACATTGCGCATTCTATTAGCAGCAATGTCTTTTTATTGAATGATGAACAAAAATCGATTGCGCATGTATCTGCTGTATTTGCGAATAATTTCAGCAATCATTTATTTGCAATAGCTGAAAAATTGTTAGACAATCAGCAAATTCCATTTGAGATCATCATGCCACTCATTAAAAACACGGTAGAAAAATTAAACAACCATTCTGCAGCTGAAAATCAAACTGGGCCCGCCATAAGAAAGGATGAAAAAACAATCCAAAAGCATTTAAGCCTTTTAACAAATGACGATAAAATTATATATGAAACGTTGACAACGTCTATACAAAAGCTGCATTAACAAAATAATTCAAATAGTTTGTTAATTTTGCCAACCTATATTTCTATTTATTCGTCAAGGTAAGTGTAGATATAGATCTATTATTATAAATTTTAAACAGTTATTATGAAGACAAAACTATTATTAGTTGCTTTTTTATCATTTTTTGCTATAAAAATGAACGCTCAATGCAGTGCTGCATTTACCTACACAGTTAACCCAAATGGAGCAGTTACTTTTACTGCTACTGGCAGTGCAATTAATCCAACTTCTACTCTTTATCAATGGAATTTTGGAAATGGTGCTGTAGGGGTTGGTCAAACAGCAACTTCATTATATAATAATACAGGTGTTTACACGGTGTGTTTAACAGTTACAGACACCTTTAATACAAATGGTTGCACAACAACATGGTGTGATTCTGTTAACATTAACGGAGGATCAACTGCATGTTCAGGAGCTCCAAATGCAGGAACTACGGTAGCTTCAAATAATTCACCTGTACAAGGAAGTTTGGTAACTTTTAGCTTATCTGGCAACACAACTGGAACAGGAATTACCTACCAATGGCAACGTGGAATCACTGCAACTTCTGCGTTTTTCAATGTTGGAAATGGTGCTAGTACCTTTTCAGAAAATTTATATTCTGATTATTGCTACCGTTGTATAACAACTTGTACGAACTCTGGATTATCAGACACATCTACAATTTTATGTGTGATTCCTGTTGCGGCTTCCGCTTGTAACGCATCATATACCTATAACTACAATGCTTTATTAGGAAACGTAACCTTTACAGCAGTAACTGCAGGAAACGCTAGTTCAGCAGTTTATAGCTGGTACAATGGAACAACTTTATTAGGCAACGGCTCGAGCTATTCAACTGCTATGTCACCAGGAAATTACAATATCTGTTTATTTGTTACAAATGCAGCAACGAATTGTATTGATTCGGTATGCCAAACAGTTTCAATTATTAATCCTAATACTTGCAACGCAAACTTCTATATTTATCCAGATTCTTTAGGAGCCCCACACACATACATCGGAGTAAATAACAGCACAAACGGTGCTTCAGTATATTCATGGTCATGGGGTGATGGAACAACATCTACAGGTCAATTCCCTTCTCATACATATGCAGCAGTAGGAAACTACAATATTTGCTTGACAGTAGGAACACCTGGTACAACTTGTTATGACACCATGTGTTTAACAACTACAATTAATAAAACAGCAGCAATGTATTCTGTAAATTTCGGAACGCCAACTTCTATAAATTCAGTTTCAAAAGAAGTGGCAACTATTTATCCTAATCCTGCAAAAGACAATTTCACGATTAAAGGTTTAGCAACAGCTAAATATCAAGTAGAAATCATGAATTTGAATGGTAGCATTTTGAAATCTATTTCAGCCAATGGCAATCAAGCTATCAACATTTCTAGCTTGGCTAACAATATCTACATTTTAAAAATTACGAATCAAGATGGCACCACACAATTTGCTAAATTGATTAAAGAGTAAATTTATAAGTTGGCAGATGACAGATGTCGGATGTCAGGAAATATAAAATTAGAAGACCACCTTAACAGGTGGTCTTTTTTATTTAATAATTTTTAGATATTTAAACAAATCAAGTACTTGCCTTGCTGCCATCCGACATCTAACATTCGATAACATGTATTTATTTGTTGATAAAAAAGTTTCAATTCCTATTAATCCACAAACAAAAAATAAAAAATTACCATTACCTTTGCGCTCATAAAATTTAAAAGCAAAAACTATGGGCGTTTTAGTAAATAAAAATAGCAAAGTAATCGTACAAGGATTTACTGGTACAGAAGGAACTTTTCATGCTTCTCAAATGATAGAATACGGAACCAATGTGGTTGGTGGCGTTACTCCAGGAAAAGGCGGTTCTACTCATTTAGACAAACCTGTTTTCAATACGGTTGCCGATGCGGTAACTAAAGCGGGTGCAGATGTTTCTATCATTTTTGTACCGCCTGCTTTTGCGGCTGATGCTATTATGGAAGCGGCTGACGCTGGTATTAAAACTATCATTTGTATTACTGAAGGAATTCCGGTACAAGACATGGTAACAGCTAAAGAATATATTAAAGACAAAAATTGCCGATTAATTGGACCAAATTGTCCGGGTGTTATTACGGCCGATGAAGCTAAAGTAGGGATTATGCCTGGTTTCATTTTCAAAAAAGGGAACATTGGTATCGTTTCAAAATCTGGAACATTAACATATGAAGCTGCCGACCAAGTAGTGAAAGCGGGTATGGGAATTACTACTGCGATTGGTATTGGTGGAGATCCAATTATTGGAACTACAACGAAAGAAGCCGTAGAATTATTAATGAACGATCCTGAAACACACGGTATCATCATGATTGGTGAAATTGGTGGTGGAATGGAAGCGGAAGCTGCTCGTTGGTTAAAAGACAACATGCGCAAACCAGTAGTTGGTTTCATCGCTGGACAAACTGCTCCTGCTGGTCGTAGAATGGGTCATGCTGGTGCGATTGTTGGTGGTGCTGATGATACTGCTGCTGCAAAAATGAAAATCATGCGTGAGTGTGGCATTCATGTAGTAGATAGCCCTGCTGAAATTGGTAAAATGATGGCATCGGTAATTAAATAATTACAAATTATAATATATACTAAATCCCAACCTTTTGGTTGGGATTTTTTTATTTGCAGTAAAGGATCAAAATGTATGTAAAATTAATAACCCATCTTTTTTTTCTTTTCCATAATTTGTCAGGATAGATTTTATCGATAAGTGTAAAAAAAATAATTTAAAATACACTTTTCATTAACACATCATAAAGTTATACTACGTGAAGGTATCAGTAAATTTGCCTAGCATGAAAAAATATATTTACATTTTATTGGTAGTCATTTTGCCTACTTTCTCAATTGCACAAACATCCTCTGTAAAAGGAAAAATTATTGATGCAACCACTAAAAAAGGAATTTACTTGGCGAGTGTAGTGTTGAAATTAAAAAACGACACCTCTAAAGTTTATGGAGCAAAAACAAAAGAAGACGGGACGTTTGAGATTAAAAATGTGCCTTATAATAATTATTTCGTGGATGCCAGTTCAATAGGATATAGCAAAAAAAATGCTGGCTCAATTAATATCAATTCTGCGAGTACCAATTTAAAAACAATTGAACTGTTCGCAAATAGCAAAAGCCTAAGCAACGTTTTGGTAACTGCAGAAAAAAACGACATTACCTTAGAGGTAGACAAAAAAGTTTTCAATGTAGAAAAAAATCTAACTTCAGCTGGCGGGACCGCGGTAGATGCATTGAGAAATGTGCCTTCAGTTTCGGTAGACATGGATGGCAATTTAAGTCTTCGTGGAAAAGAAAATGTAACGCTTTATATAGACGGAAAACCATCGGCAATGTTTGGCAGTGATCCTCAAACGGCTTTATCGAGCATCCCTGCTTCTTCTATCGAAAACGTGGAAGTAATCACCAATCCATCTTCAAAATATGAAGCACAAGGAATGAGCGGCATCATTAATATCGTTCTTAAAAAAGATAGAAAAGCCGGCTTTAATGGCATGCTTACCTTAGGTGCGGGATCTCCTTTTCGAGCAAATGGAGGTTTAAATTTAAATGCCAATGTAAAAAAATGGAATTTCTTTTTTAATGGCAATACAAGAACTTCTAACACATGGGAACAAACAACAGCTGCAAGGGACAATTATGAAAATAATTTAACGTATTCTTCATTCAATCATAACGACAGAAGACCATTGAATGGCTTTGTGAATTTTGGAACAGAATATACCATCAATAACCGGAACAAAATCACCCTGACTCAAAACATTTTTAATGCAAAAATGAAAGGGGACAGTAAAACAACCAATAGCAACGAAAAAAATTATACCGATTTAATTTCTCGACAAATTAGGGAGAATGAATATATAGGAAATCCTTTAAGCGGTACTACTAATTTACAATATAAACACAATTTTAAAAAGCCCAAAGAAGAGATCAATTTCGAATTGAATTTTAGCAAAATGCGCTATCGAAGAGAAAGTAATTTCTTTAACAGTACCTACGACAGCAACAATGTTTTTGTATCAAATTATCAACAGGAAAATCCAGTTTTAGGACAAAACTGGAATGTTACTTTTCAAGTTGACTATGTAAAACCAATCGGAAAAACGGCTAAAATTGAGTTGGGAGAAAAATCATATTTCATTAAATTTAAATCCGAAAACCAGCCAACCATAACCCTTCCAGGGCAAGCTACAATAGAAGAAACCATCTTAAAAAATCATTTTGTATTTAATCAGCAATTGCATGGAGCCTATATAAACTATGCCAATCAATTTAATAAAACGGGGGTTCAATTAGGCGTTAGAGGAGAATATTTTTTATATGAAGGTACTATTTATCAATACAATGCATCCGCATCAAATGGGTATTTAAACTTCTTCCCTACCTTATTTGTAACACAAAAAATATCTAGCCACGAAGATTTAAATTTCAATTATGCACGACGAGTAAATCGCCCAGGTTTTAGACAATTAATTCCCTTTATTGATGTTTCTAACCCACAAGATACGAGTGTAGGAAATCCAAACTTAAAATCAGAATTTATTCATGCAATGGAATTAACTTATTCCAATCAATATAAAAATACAAACACCTTGATGGGGAGTGTTTATTATCAATATACGAATGATTTGATTCAGCGTTTCAGAAGATATAACAATGATGGAACAACCTACTCGCAACAACGCAACTTGGCCAGTGGAATTACCTATGGTGCTGAAATTACAAATAAAATGAACATCCTTTCTTGGTGGGATGCTACTTTAAATTTAAATGTATTTAGAAACATTATTAAAGGAAATAACATTGATTCTTCATTAAACAATAAAGGGTTTGGAGGGTTTGCTAAATTAGTTACTAATACTCGATTGAAATACGGTTTCAATTTTCAACTGACAGGAAACTATTATGCTAAAACAGTGATTGCACAAGGATATGTAGACCCATATTCGAACATTGATTTAGCATTAAAAAAATCGTTTCTAAAAAACATGGTCACTCTTACAGCAAACGTTACTGATATTTTTAATACACTACAAACAAACACTATTTACAATTATTTCCCATTTTACAATCAGAATATTTTACGTAAAAACCAAACGAGAGGATACAGCCTAAACTTACAAGTTAAATTTGCGAGCAAATCCCAAAGATCCAACCCAACACTTCCTACAAAAAAAGCTTCTAAAAAAGACAAAGAAGGGAAAAACAGGGATGAGAATTTGAAAAAAGATGACGAAGGTGGTGAAGAAGGTGGAGAAAAAAAGAAAGAATAAATAATTTAATAAGTACGAAATTTCAATTATGAATTGGGTAAGTTTATCAACAAAAAAGTCGTTTCAAATGAAACGACTTTTTTTATTGATTTACTTTATTTCTTAATTCTTACGAATTGTTTGTGCATAGTGCAAGCCTTTGTCGTTGGTTATATTTACCATGTACATACCGTCTGACAACCCTTCCAAACTTACTTTCGTTTGATTGCCTCCGGCTTTCAAGTTCATGTCTATTTGTTTTACAACTCGACCCGTTGCATCCATAATCTTTAATTTTGCATTTGTTGCTTTTACGATGTTGATGTCAACATTTAATTCACTCGATGCAG
>CANHJA010000104.1 GCA_947460795.1 Bacteroidota bacterium
AATCACTTCGAGCTATTTTCTCTTCGATGCGACAAACTTCTACAATATCTGTTCCAATACTAGCAATCATAGTTGCAATGTAAATATTTTTTTAGAATTCCAGGATATTCTATTTCAAAAATCAATTATTTTAATAATAGAAATTATTTAAAACGAATAAGATAAGAATATCTTAACGAACATATACAATTCCTTGAAATTATATAATTTGATATTTTAATCCATTTTATTACATTTGAATGATTTAAAAAAAAATGAATAAAATATTACTATCCAGTCTTGCATATTTAATCCTTTCGATTTCTGTATTTGCGCAATCTCCTCAAAAAATAAATTACCAAGGAATTGCTCGAGATGTAAAAGGGAATCCACTTTCAAATCAAAAAATTAATCTTAAACTACAGATTGTTCCAAATATTGAATCCAGTCTTGTAGAATATGCTGAAACTCAATCAACAGAAACCAATAATTTCGGTTTGTATACTTTACAAATCGGGAATGGTGTTGTTGAGTCGGGTAATTTTAGCAATATCAAATGGGAAACCGGTACCAAATTTATCAAAGTCTTTATTGATGCAAAAGGTGGCAATAATTATGAAGAAATTGGAACAACTCAATTATTAAGTGTTCCTTATGCCTTATATGCAAATAAAGCAGGTACTGCGAAGGAATTGGCTGAAACAACTACTAAAACTAGAACTGGAACGGTTTCTTCATCTGCAGCACACGTGGCTGGAGATGCTAACTACATTCCAAAGTTTACTGCGTTAAACACCATTGGTAAGTCGTTAATGTATGACAATGGGTCTAATATCGGTATCGGGACTACTACACCCGCTGCAACTTTGAATGTAAAATCAACAGCATCAACAGAATTGATTAGAATGCAATCAACGAGTACTACTGGATCTGGAAAATTTACAATGTACAATGATTTAAATTATGCAACTTTTACAAAATATGGTTCTGCGGCTACTGGTGGATATACTGGAATTGCTTCTCAATTTCCGTATGCCAGCTTATTAGCATTTGGAAATAATGGAGGTGGTTTTTTAATTAGTAATGGAGGCAGTGTGGGAATTAGCTTATTGAAAGGGAGTTCAAATTTAAAACTGTATGCAGATTATACTACATTGAATTTGGGATTAGGTGGTAATGCAATCCCTGCTACGAATGTCCACATAAATGGTATTTTAACAGGTGATACCGTAAAAATAACGAATGCTACCACTGGTCATTTAGCTACAGATGGTTTTGATATTAGAACAGTAGGAAATAATGTTTCTTTAATGAATAGAGAAAATGCAACCTTAGATTTCGGTACCAATAACACAAATGCAATGACAATTTCCCCTTTGCAAAATGTAGGAATTGGGATCCCATCTCCTACCACTAAATTGCATGTTGTAGGCGCTGAGTTAACAACGGGTCTTTTTGAATCTGCTGGTGTAGATAATACTTCCGGTATTTTAAAAAGTGAATATACGGGAACTACATTGGATGATCATATAGCTATTTATGGTAAAAGTCAACCGAGTTTATCTGAAAATTATGGGATTGGTATTTATGGAGAAGGTGGATTTATTGGGATTCGTTCGTTTGCTAAAAATACCGGTATTGGATCGGTGTATGGTGGTGTAAACGAAGCATCTAGCAGAGGTGAAACTTTTGGTGTTTATGGCAACGCTCAATTAGATATTACAGGAAATTTAGGAACTAAAATTGGGGTAATGGGGTATGCAAAAGGTGGACTTGTTAATATTGGGGTGTATGGATCTGCAGATACCACAGGAGCTTTTGCAGATACCTATGCTGGATATTTCGATGGTAATTTAGGAGTGACTGGTGACTTATTTGTAGCCGGAAATATTGCGAAAGGAGGTGGAACTTTTAAAATAGATCATCCCCTTGACCCAGAAAATAAATATTTATACCACAGTTTTGTAGAAAGCCCAGACATGATGAATGTTTATAATGGAAATGTGGTTACTGACGCTAATGGAAAAGCTACCGTAAAACTTCCAGATTATTTTGACGCTTTAAACAAAGATTTTAGATATCAATTAACTGCTATTGGAGGGCCTGCACAAGTTTGGATTGATGAAGAAGTTAGCAATAATCAATTCAAAATAAAATCATCTGTGCCAAATGCAAAAGTGAGTTGGCAAGTAACAGGTGTTCGTAAAGACAATTATGCAAATGCACATCGAGTAGTTGCTGAGGTTGAAAAAAGAGCAGAAGATAAAGGTAAATATTTATATCCATTAGAAGCAGGTAAAAAAATCGAAAATGGGATTCAATATAAAAAAAGCATTAACCCCAATATCAGAAAATAAAAAATAACATTGTTTTTAATATAGTCATTCATGGAATTATTAGACGGAAAATTAGTATCAGCGCACATTAAAGAAGAAATTAAAAAACAAGTTCAAGAAATTACTTCTGCGGGAAAACGTGCACCTCATTTAGTGGCCATTTTAGTTGGTGAAAATCCAGCCAGTCAAGCTTATGTTGCTTCAAAAGTAAAAAACTGTGGTGAGCTTGGTTTTGAATCTACATTGGTTACCTACGATGCTGATGTTGCCGAAGAAGTGTTGTTGAATAAAATTAAGGAGTTTAACGAAAATAAATTAGTGGATGGTATCTTAGTTCAATTGCCATTACCCAAACATATTTCGGAAGATAAAGTCATTGAAACCATTCATCCATCAAAAGATGTAGATGGCTTTCATCCTGTGAATTTAGGAAAGATGATGTTGAGCTTGCCTACCTTTATTCCTGCAACGCCTTATGGTATTTTATTGATGTTGCAACATTATGGAATTAAAACTACAGGCATGAATTGTGTAGTAATTGGTAGAAGCAATATTGTTGGAACACCCATGAGTTTATTGCTCAGTAGAAATGCTGAACCAGGCAATTGTACCGTTACTATTTGCCATTCAAAAACGAAAAACATGAAAGAAATTTGCTCAGCTGCTGACATTATTGTAGCAGCCATCGGCAAACCAAAATTCGTAACGGCAGATATGGTTAAACAGGGTGCCATTATTGTTGATGTAGGTATTAACAGAGTTGAAAGTACAGAAACAAAATCGGGTTTCCGTTTAGTGGGTGATGTTGATTTTGAAAATGTAAAAGACAAATGCAGTTTCATTACGCCAGTTCCAGGTGGTGTAGGCTTAATGACTATTTGTGCTTTGATGAAAAATACCTTATTGGCCAATTTAAACAATCAATAAATTATTTTATGTACACAAATAAACTTCCTGTAATGGAAACCTTTTATTCTATTCAAGGAGAAGGAAGTTACCAAGGACATGCTGCTTTTTTTATTCGCTTAGGGGGTTGTGATGTGGGCTGTGTGTGGTGCGATGTAAAAGATAGTTGGGATGCGGAGGCGCATCCAAAATTGTCTATTGAAGAATTAGTGAATGAAGTAAAACTATCGAAAACCGAAATTGTAATTATCACCGGTGGAGAGCCCCTTTTATATGATTGTACTGAATTAACCGAGGCCTTACAAAAAGAGAATTTTAAAACCCACATTGAAACAAGTGGTTCATCTCCACTTTCAGGAAGTTGGGACTGGATATGCCTTTCACCCAAAAAGTTTAAAGCCCCACTCGATCCTGTTTTAGCTGAAGCAAACGAATTGAAAGTGGTTGTTTTCAATAAATCAGATTTTGAATGGGCAAAACAACATGCCGAAAAAGTTGGACCCAATTGCATCCTTTATTTGCAACCCGAATGGAGCAAAGAAAAAGAAATGCTGCCATTGATAACCGAATTTATTCAAGAAAACCCCCAATGGAAATTGTCTTTACAAATTCATAAATACATGAATGTGCGTTAGTATTTTATTTTTTAATAAATTCTATCATGACTTCATGCCCTTGCCTAGGTGCAATTGAATGCAAACAAGGCTCCATTTTATTGATATGAAATAGTTCAGAAAAAAGGACGTTGTATTCTTCAACATTTCCACTGAAGGGAGGACCTCCTTCAAAACTACGATTGAATAAAACACCAGTTAATATTCCCTTTTCATTTAATGATTGATGCATTTTTTGTACATACTTTTTTCGCAAGGAAGGATTGATGGCACAAAAGAATGTTTGTTCCAAAATAATATCAAATTTCATTTCGTGTTCAAAAAAATCGCCTGAAATTATTTTTATGGCAGGATAGTTTTTGTATTTTTCTTGCAGTTTTATAACAACCGATGGCGCAATGTCAATGATAGTAATATTGGTAAACTCTTCAGATAATAAATAGGCTGCTTCATATGCGTTGCCAGCTCCTGGAATAAGTATTGCTGCATTTTTATCTTTAATTTGATCGATGCATATTTTTAATGGCGGCGACACATGTCCAATATCCCAACCAATATTATTTTCTTGATAGCGATCATCCCAATAAGTTTGATTCAACGTATTCTCCATATAATTTTATAAAATGACAATTTTATTTCGACCTAATTTAAGAATTTCATCTTCTTCTAATTTCTTCAATAACCTACTCACTACTACCCTTGCAGTAGCCAGCTCATTGGCTAATTGTTCGTGAGAAACGATGAGAGTTTTGCTGTTTGTTAGTTCTACTTTTTTGTGTAAAAGAGACAACAATCGTTCATCTACTTTTTTAAATGTCACCTCATTGATAACTTCTAGCAATTCTTCAAATCGTTTGTGGTACAATTTAAATATATAATCTAACCACTGTGGAAACTCTTTTATGAATAAAGTCAATTTATCTACGGGTAAAAACAATACTTCAGCATCTTCTTCTACTTCTGCTTTTACTTTGCTTACATCTTGGTGCATGCCTCCTAAAAAAGACATGATGCAACTTTCACCTTCTTTTATATAGTACAATAATATTTCTCGGCCATCGTCATCTGTTCGCAATACTTTAATACTCCCTTCAATTACGATTGGAATAGAACGAATGATGCTGCTTTCATTTAAAATAACATCGCCTTGTTTAAAGTTTTTTACAGAACTATTTGAATATAATTTTTCCAACAATTCTGGGTTCGATTTAAAATTTTCAAAACTATTAATTGATTCCATGTTACAAAAGTAATTGAATTAATAGTCAATGAGTATATATTTATCCATGATTAAAAAGAAAAATGCAGCAATAAAAAATGGCTATCCTAAAAGAATAGCCATTATTTATATTTTTCAAATGAGATAGAAATTATCTACTATTTTCTATTTTCAATTTCCTCTACCATACGAGTTATGATTTCAGAAATTTCAAATACACCTTGATCACCTTTTCCTTGAATACGCAATGCTGCAGATTGAGCATTCATTTCTTTTTCGCCAATAACCAACATATAGGGAACATGTGCGATTTCGGTATCTCTAATTTTCTTACCAATTTTTTCGGCTCTATCGTCAATTTCTACACGGATGCCTTTTTTCTTCAATTGTTTTTGAACGTCTTTGCAGTAATCCATAAACTTATCCGAGATTGGAAGAATTTTTACTTGCAACGGAGCTAACCACAAAGGAAATTTACCAGCATAATGTTCCAACAAGAAACCAATAAAACGCTCATGCGTTCCAAGAGGTGCTCTGTGAATAATTAACGGTATTTCTGGTTTGTTATCGGTGCTGTTGTAACTTAAATTAAAGCGACGGCCTTGTGCAAAATCAACTTGATTGGTAGCCAATGTAAACTCACGACCAATGGCACTCCATATTTGAATATCGATTTTAGGACCATAAAAAGCCGCTTCATCTTGCACTTCTATAAATGGAATTCCACTTTCTATTAATACATTGCGAACCATGGTTTCTGTTTGTTGCCACAACTCAGGTTCATTGATGTATTTTTGACCCAATTTAGCAGGGTCATGCAAGCTCAAACGCATCACGTATTTGTCGATTCCAAAAATATTGAAATACTTCAAATACATATCATTCACTGCTCTAAACTCGTCTCCAAATTGATCTTTTGTGCAATAAATATGTGCATCATTCATGTGCAAACAACGAACTCTCATTAAGCCCATCAATTCGCCACTTTGCTCATAGCGATAACAAGTACCATACTCTGCCAAACGCAAAGGCATGTCTTTATAGCTACGAGGTTCTGCATCAAATATTTTATGATGGTGCGGACAATTCATTGCTTTTAAATAATATTTTGTGCCATCTAATTCCATAGGAGGAAACATACTTTCGGCATAATACGGCAAATGTCCACTCGTTAAGTACATGCTTTCTTTTGCAATGTGTGGCGTTACTACTCGTTTGTAGCCAGCTTCCTCTTCCGATTCTTTGGCTAATTTTTCGAGTTCTTCAATAATGATGGTACCATTTGGCATCCATAAAGGCAAACCTTGACCTACATCATCATCGAAGCAAAAAATGCCCATGTCCTTCCCTATTTTACGATGATCTCTGCGTTTTGCTTCTTCAATCATTTCCAAATAAGCAGTCAATTGCTTGTTGTCGGGGAAAGTAATTCCGTATAAACGAGTTAGTTGTTTATTTTTTTCATCGCCTTTCCAATACGCACCAGCAATGTTGGTAATTTTAATCGCTTTAATGTGCCCAGTGGTAGGAATGTGAGGCCCTCTGCATAAATCTGTAAAATTGCCTTGTTTGTATAATGTAATTCCGCCATCGGTTAGGTTATGCAATAAATCCAATTTGTACTCATCGTTTTTATCAAAGAAATAAGCAACGGCATCTTTTTTAGAAATTTCTTGACGTTCATAAGCATTATTTTGCTTCGCCAATTCATTCATTTTAGATTCTATTTTTTCAATATCCTCTTCCGTTATTTTTCGGTCGCCTAAATCCATGTCGTAGTAAAAACCTTGCTCTAAAGCAGGCCCTACCCAAAATTTAACGCCTGGGAAAATAGCTTCTACAGCCTCAGCCATTAAGTGAGCCGATGAATGCCAAAACGTATTTTTACCCGTTGCATCATCCCAAGTTAATAATTTAAATGTCGCATCGTTGTCAATCGGGCGAGATAAATCCCACACCTCTCCATTAACTTCTGCTACCAACACTTTACGTGCCAATCCTTCACTGATAGACTTTGCAATGTCCATACCCGAAGTGCCCTTCGCATATTGCTTAATTTGTCCGTCTGGTAATGTAATATGAATCATAAGGTTGCAAATATAGTAATTTGTTGTTAGTGGTTATCGCTTTCGCAATAAGTTATTTTTTTTGTAACACCATAAGCAATTCAATGTCAAATTTTATAGCATGTATGCATATCTATTTCTATTGATATAAATTACACTTCTTTATGATATAATTTAAAATTGCCATTGATAAAACCTAAAAAATACTGTAACACCCTCTTTTTGACTTTTTAAAAATGTGTCATATCCGACATTGTTTATTTAAATTCAAAGAAATAAATTTGAAAATTAATAAAAATAAAAAACAGAAACCACTCAAAAAACGGGTCAAATCTGAAATGCCTTACGACAAGGAACAAAATTTAAAAAAAATAACAAAATGAAAAATTTATTGATTTTACTAACAATGTTGCTGACTTTTGGATTTGCAAATGCCCAAAGGATGTATGATGGTTCTGGTAGGCCAATTGGAAGGGTTGACGGAGAGAGATTCTATGACGGTTCCGGTAGACCAATAGGAAGGGTTGATGCTCAAAGAGTTTATGATGGTTCTGGTAGACCGATTGGAAGAATAGATGGAGAAAGAATTTATGATGGTTCTGGCAGACCAATAGGAAGAATAGATGGAGACAG
>CANHJA010000105.1 GCA_947460795.1 Bacteroidota bacterium
AATACCAAGCAATTTTACCATTACGAGGTAAAATTTTGAATGTTGAAAAAGCGATGCCACACAAGGTTTTTGAAAACGAAGAGATTCGAAATATGTTCACTGGTTTTGGTGTAACTATTGGAACGCCTGAAGATGCAAAAGCATTGAACACAACAAAACTTCGATACCATAAAATCATCATCATGACCGATGCCGATGTCGATGGTTCTCACATTTCTACTTTGATCTTGACTTTCTTATATCGTTACATGAAAGAATTGGTTGAACAAGGATTCGTATACATTGCACAACCTCCTTTGTATTTAGTGAAAAAAGGAAAAGAACAAGTATATGCATTTGATGAAGAAGCAAGAAAAGCAGCTGTATTAAAATTAGGTGCTGGAAAAGAAGATTCTGTTCACATTCAACGTTATAAAGGTCTTGGAGAGATGAATGCGGAACAATTATGGGAAACTACCATGGATCCAAATACTCGAACATTAAAACAAGTAACTATAGAAAGTGTTGCTGAAGCAGACAGAGTATTCTCCATGTTGATGGGTGATGAAGTACCTCCACGTAGAGAATTTATTGAGAAACATGCGAAGTATGCAAAAATTGATATTTAAAAAATAATTAGTACATGAAACAGTTATTCGTTTTATTCTTGCTTTTATCTTTTACTCAAATAAAAGCTCAAGATAAAATTAAAGAGTCTGATTTGAGGAATCTATATAACATGATGATTGGTTCATTCTCAAGTGAAAATCAATCTAAAGTAGACTCTAATTATTTCGATATTCGTTTGAAAATGGTTCCTATGTGGTCAGAAAGTGAGTATTATTGGTTGTATGTTGAGCAAGCAATGGCAACGAATGAAAACAAACCATATCGTCAAAGAGTATATAGATTAAGTAAAGTTAATGACACCACTATTGAAAGTAGAGTGTATACAATTAAAAATGGTGAAAATTATTTTGGTGATTGGAAATTAGAAAACCCATTGGCTAATTTAACCATTGACTCTCTAGAAGAACGAAAAGGCTGTTCTATATTTTTGAATAAAATCAATAAATCAGAATTCTCAGGATCTACCAATAAAACGGATTGTGAAAGTTCATTAAAAGGCGCAACGTATGCTACTTCTTTTGTTAATATTTATACCGATATGATTATTTCTTGGGATAGAGGTTTTGACAAAGACGACAATCAAGTTTGGGGAGCAATAAACGGAGGGTACATTTTTGATAAAATTGAAAATTATTAAATAAACAATTTAAACCGAATTAAAATACTCAACATTGTTGGGTATTTTTTTTCAAATAGATAAAATCCAGTTCTATACATGAAAAATCAGTTCATCATTTACATGTCATTTGTAGCATTCTTTATTGTCGATGCGAAAAAATTATTTTGTCAAAGCAATTCATTTGTGATTCAAAAAAATGGACAATTTGAATGCAACGAAAAAATGTATTCATTTATAGGTGCTAATTATTGGTATGGAGGATTTTTATTGTCAGATACAATGAATGCTGGCAAAAAAAGATTGTTACATGAATTGGATTTTTTAAAACAAAAAAAAATAAATAATCTGCGCGTTTTATTGAGTGCAGAAGGCGATTCCAGTTACCCCTATCGAGTATATCCTTCATTGCAAAAAAATCCATTGGAGTATAATGAAGAAGTGATGAAGGGTTTTGATTTTTTATTGGCTGAAGCAAGTAAAAGAGATTTAAAAATAGTTTTTGTACTCAATAATAATTGGGAATGGTCTGGTGGTTTTGGACAATATTTAGAATGGGCAAAATATGGAAATGCACCATTGCCTAAAACATCTAATTGGGATTGGAATCTTTATTGCGACTATATCGCACAATTTTATACTTGTTATGCATGCAATGCATGGTACAATAAATGGATCAATTATGTGCTAAATAGGGAAAATAATATTACAAACCTAAAGTATAAAGAGGATCCTACGATAATGGCTTGGGAATTGGCAAATGAGCCAAGACCAATGAAAATAAATGCTGTACTAGATTATAAAATTTGGGTAAAAGAAACAGCAAATTATATTAAATCAATAGACCGAAACCATTTAGTAACGATTGGAGTGGAAGGTGTTATCAGTACGCTGAATGATGAATCAACTTTTTCAGAAATTCATTTAAATAAAAACATAGATTATGCAACGATTCATTTATGGCCCAAAACATGGCAATGGTACAATGGAATGAGTGAAGAATCGGTAAATGATTCAACCTTGCAAAAATCAATAAACTACATTGAACAACATGCAAAAATCATGAAGAGTATCAATAAGCCGTTGGTGATAGAAGAGTTTGGTTTACACAGAGATGGGAATTCTTTTTCAACAACATCCACGACAAAAAATAGAGACATTTATTATCAAACTATTTTTGAAACTGGAAAAGCAAATCTTATTGCGGGTTATAATTTTTGGGGATTTGCAGGGATGCCTTCGAATGAAAATGAATTGCATTTTATGAAAAAAGGAATGCCTTACAGTGCCGATCCACCTCAAGAAGAGCAAGGTCTATACAGTGTTTTTGAAAACGATTCAAGTACTTGGAATGTGATTGCGAATGCCTTCAAAAAGTAATTTAATTGACTTTATATTTTTGCAATTGCTTTATTCGTTCCTCTGTAGCTTCTAGTAAACAGGTATAATAAGTTAATGTTTGAATAGAACCTTTTTTAAAACCATTTTTTACCGATTTGCAATGCGACTCTTTGTATTTTACCCAATTGCGTTGAGCATCCAACAACAATTTCTTGTCTTCTGGATTTAAGTTGCTCATTACTTCCTTGTAAATCTTAGTCATTTTTTTATCTGCAACTTCATAGTAGTCTGAAGCATCTTTATTCATTTCTATCTGCGTTTGTGCAAATCCTTTTAATTGAATCAATAATGCACATGCGATTAAGATAATTATTTTTCTCATTTCCTTACTGGTTTAGGTTGTTTACTAATTCTTTTATCATTTCCAAATCGCTAACCGGATACGAATCAGAAAAAGCAGCATTATAAGTTATGTGTTCTTCTTTAAAATTGGCTTTGCAAGTAGAATGTATTTCATCTACACCACAATATTCTAAAATAGATTTTGCATTTTGAGCGGTCACACCACTTCCTGGCATGATTTTAATTTGCGAGCCGTATTTTTCTTGCAACGATTTTATTACATCTTTTCCTTCATCCACTGTTTGATATCCTCCGCTAGTTAACACGCGTTCGAATCCCAATGAGATAATATCATCCATTGCTTTATGCATGTCTACAGTTCGATCGAATGCTCTGTGAAAAGTAGCCGGTTTATTTTTCCATGATTCAACCAATAGTTTTCTACAAAATTCAATATCCACATTGCCATCTTTTGTTAATGCACCAAACACAATACCATCTACTCCCAATACCCTGCATGTATTTATATCAGATCGCATGATTTCGAATTCATCCTCATCATATACAAAATGACCTCCTCTTGGACGAATCATAACATAAATTGGTAAAGGAATTTTTTCTTTTACTTTTTTAATTAATCCAAAAGAAGGAGTGGTTCCCCCTTCGTTTAAGTTTTCAAATAATTCAATTCGATTGGCACCTCCTTGCCAAGCATTCATCGCTGCTGTTAAATTATTACAAGCTATTTCTATTGTCATTTTTATTTAGTTTATTGTAAAATCCTAATTCGTAATTAAAGATTCGGCATCTACTTTTAAATTATCTATTTCTGTAGCTTTTACTGCATAATCAAAATTTTTATTTAAAGCATATCCACCATATTCACCCTCTTTATTGATGGCAATAAATCCAACCTGAATTTCTTCTAATTTACGAGGTGTTTTTGCGACTACTCTTTCTACTGCTTTTTTACAGGCTGCATACGGTGAGTATCCTTGACGCATATACTCAACAACTAAAAAACTACCACTTACACGAATTACTTCTTCTCCATTTCCAGTTGATGTGGCTGCTCCTATTTCATTGTCTACATATAAACCAGCACCAATAATGGGAGAATCACCTACCCTGCCCCTCATTTTAAAACCCATTCCGCTGGTTGTGCATGCGCCACTTAAATTTCCCATACTATCCATGGCAATCATGCCAATGGTATCATGGTTGTAATCGCCATTTTCTAAAAACAAAGGAGGATTGGGGCCATGTTTTTTTTCATTTCGTTCAATATTTATTATTGGTTTGTACTCACTTTTTTCTAACCATTTTTGATATGTTTTATTTGCATCCTCGCTCAATTTTTTACCCATCAATTGAAGGCCATTGTCTACCGCAAATTTTTGTGCGCCTTCACCCACTAACATTACATGAGGTGTTTTTTCCATCACCATTCTGGCTACTAAAATTGGATTTGCTATTTGCTCTAAAAAAGCAACGCTGCCACATTCGCTTTTATGATTCATAATGCTAGCATCCAAGGTAACAATTCCATCTCTGTCTGGATTTGCTCCTAAGCCTACACAACAATTATGGATGTCGTTCTCACTTACCATCACGCCTTCAACAACCGCATCTAAAGCTGTGCCTTGATTGCCTAAAATATTCCAAGCTGCATTGTTTGCTGCTACTCCTTGATTATACCATGTGCTTAAAACGATTGATTTATCTTCATTATTTGAAAATGAAAAACCGCGCTTAGGCATCGCCATATAAGCACTTCCCAATGCAACTGTCTTTAATAATTGTCTTCTATTCATAATTAAATTCCCAATTTTTTTATATTCAAAATCTCAAAGTTGATTTATATTTTCTTTTTGCAAAATACTTTACCTTTTAAATATCTGATAATAAGTAAGCATTCTTTTATCCACTCTTAAGAGGGGCTTTTATTCTACTATAATTTCACTGCAAAACATCCACCCTTTTTCTCCCGCACCTTGAAATCCTTTTGGAATAACATGTCTGCTTGGAGCAACTATTTTAATGTATTTTGTTTTGATGTTTCCTGTAAAATAGGCACCTCCATTTTTATATATTTCTTCAATATCAAATTCATTCAACGTTTTTAATGTTTTATACCGAATGCCATCATTGCTTGTTTTAATATACAATTGACTTGGTAAATGAATCCAACTTTCAGGTGCTTTTAAAAACGAGATTTTTATTTTTTTAACGGTCTCTAATTTAGTTAAATTTAAATTGGCTTCCATGTCTTCTCCTAACCAACCCAACCATTCTTTTCCAGTCCAAGGAATTGATCCAACTATTCCATCAATTAATGTATTGGTTCCTCCAGTTGAATAACGTTTATCAGGAAGCGTAGTTAGCTCCAGTGGTTTTGCAGTTGCTTTATTGAAATTAATTGACTGAACATTTATTTTTCCTATTAATTTTTCATCATCAAATAACCCTGCTTGTATCAATGAAGTTTCTTTGATTAAAATTGGTTTAGAATATATTGCTGAGCTGGCATTGGGTGCAGTTGAATTAATGGTGTATCTTATTTTTGTATTTGGAATCGTATTGATGAGTTCTATTTTATTCGTGTTATTTTGAATTTTAGTGACTATGTCAACATCATAAATTGCTTTCGAATAATTGATTTTTAATTCATCTAATAATTTCATCTGTTGGATAATTCGAGTCACAAACTCTGTGTAGTTTTTTTGTTTTGGATACGTCCAAAGCACTTCGCTCAATGCACATAATCGAGGCAAAGCCATATACATGGCATGCTCTGGTGTAGGAATATACTCAGTCCAAACATTGCCTTGCGCTCCTAAAACGTATTGTGCTTCTTCCATATTCAAAGCATCAGGAATTGGGTTGTAGCTATATACTTTTTCCAATGTAGTGTATCCACCAATGGCTAAAGGTTCTGTTTTTTTATTTCCTTGGTAATGATCAAAATAGCAATGTGAACCTGGTGTCATTACTACATTGTGTTTTTGTTTGGCAGCTTCAATGCCACCTTCTTCTCCTCTCCAACTCATTACAGCTGCGTTTGGCGCAAGTCCTCCTTCTAAAATTTCATCCCATCCAATAATGTTTCTACCTTGTGCAGTAACAAATGAATCTATTTTTTTGATGAAAAAACTTTGCAATTCATGTTCATCTTTCAATTGATTTTGTTTGATTACCGCTTGGCAATTTTTACATACTTTCCATCTTGTTTTTGGCACCTCATCTCCACCAATATGAATATATTTTGATGGGAACAAATCCATGACTTCATGTAAAATATCATAAATAAACTCAAAAGTAGAATCCTTTACACAAAACACATCATCACTAACGCCCCACTTTGTGTATACATCTAAGGGTGTTCGGTTGCAACTAAATTCAGGATAGGCCGTCAATGCAGCTACTGCATGCCCCGGCATTTCTATCTCAGGAACAATGGTGATATGTCTTTCTGCTGCATATTGAACAATGTCTTTGATTTCTTCTTGTGTATAAAAACCTTCATATTCTTTATTGTCGCCAATATAAGGTTCGAAGTTTTTATCCACCATAGTTTCATGGCGCTTGCTACCGATTTCAGTCAATAATGGATATTTTTTAATTTCAATTCTCCAACCTTGATCGTCTGTTAAGTGCCAATGAAAAGTATTCATTTTATGCAAAGCCAAAATGTCAATATACTTTTTTATAAATTGAACTGGAAAATAATGACGACTGCAATCCAAATGCATACCTCTCCATTCAAATCGAGGGATATCATTTATTTCCACTGTATTTAATTCAATTTGTTTTTGTTGAGTTCCTATTAATTGAATCAACGATTGAATACCATAAAAAATACCAGCAGAAGTATGAGCAGATATTTCTATGTTTTTATCAATTGTCAAATCATAGGCTTCATTGTTAGATTGATTTTCTTTTTTGTATAGATAAATCGATGTACTCAAAGATTCATTGTTGTTTACTTCTTGTTCGATATTTTTTTGATCTAAATAATCAATCAATAACTGAGCTTCTTCTTTAAATTCGGCATCATATATTACTTGGTACTGACTGAAAGTCAATTTTCCATTCAACTCTTTTATCGTATTTGGTTTTGGAATAATCTGTTGTGCAAACGATTGGCTTGCTGTAAAAACTAAAATAAATAATATCTTTTTCATAAAGTATGAAAATATAAATAATTAATGAGATTCAAACTATTTTTGACATTCAATTATAAAAAAAATGAACGACTTTAAAAATATTGCTTTGAAATGGTTCGAAGCGTTTAATGAACATGATTTAGAAAAATTATTGTCATTATATGATGAAGATGCTGAACATTACAGTCCGAAATTAAAAATTCATCAACCCGAAACCAATGGATTGATAACTGGCAAATCTCAATTGCGAAATTGGTGGAAAGATGCTTTTGACCGATTGCCTAATTTGCATTACAAAATCATAAAAATAATGTCTGATGATCAGCAGGTTTTTATGGAATACATTCGTCAAACACCTGGTGAGATTGATTTACGAGTGGGTGAAGTATTAGTAATTAAAGCAGGGAAAATAATTGCCTCCAGGGTTTATCATTCATAATGTATATAAAAAAACGGTCTCAAATTGAGACCGTTTTAAATTTTTGGAGAAAGTTTGTTTACTAATATATATTAATTTGAACTTTTTCTTTTTTGATTTGAATGAGACAATTAAACTAAAGAAACGCTTACTGCTTGTAAACCTTTTTTTCCGTTTGTAACTTCGAATTGAACTTGATCACCTTCGTTTAAGTTTGCTCCTGAAGCAATTCCTGTGTGGTGAACAAAAACATCTTCACC
>CANHJA010000106.1 GCA_947460795.1 Bacteroidota bacterium
GATGTAAGTGTTGGATCGAGATATGTTAGAGGTGGTAAAGTAGTCAATTGGCCATTCAATCGAATTTTCATTTCTTATGGAGCCTCTGTTTATGTTCGATTAATTACTTGGATGCCGGTGAAAGATTGTACGGCAGGTTTCGTTTGCTACAAACGGGAAGTACTTGAAGCGATTGATTTAGACAATATAAAATTCATTGGTTATGCTTTTCAAATTGAAATGAAATACACCGCTTGGCGCAAAGGTTTTAAAATTAAAGAGGTTCCAATAACATTTGTTGACAGAACTGAAGGCGTTTCAAAAATGTCGAAAGGAATTGTAAAAGAAGCTATTTTAGGTGTTTGGAAAATGAAATTTTCATAAAAAAAACATGCATCTTACATATATTTATCAAGAGATAATATATTCAAATTACCGTTGTAAAATATAAAAATTTGTCACTACAAATCAACCACGCTAACTTCTTATTTTGCTAATGTTGATTCAACCTTTATTTACCTTATTGTTGAGCTTGTAAAAAATTCATCCATTGCTCAAGTTGACTATTTTTCAATACTCTAGGAAATTTGTTCATCGCACCAAACTTGCCTGTTTCATGTAAAAAGTTAACAAATGTATTTGTTGGAAGAACTTCAATAAATAAATGAGGTAAAGCAGCAGCACGTTCTACCACATAATCATCATTCATTTTACAAAGAGTTTCATCAATGACTTTAATGGCTTGTTCGTTGTCTATTTTTTCATCACAACCAATATACCACTTATGAGCAAACTTACCTTCATGCACATAGCCTGCAACCGTAAATTCTTTGATGGTAATATTCATTCGTTTTTGAACTTCATCAATGGCTTTATTCATATTGTCAACACTTAAGTGTTCACCCACTAAACTCAAAAATTGTTTTGTTCTACCAACAATTATAAACTCATTGTTTTTTACAGAAGTAAATCGAATTACATCTCCTATTAAATAACGCCAAGCACCAGAACATGTAGAAAGTACGACAGCATAATCTTTATTTTCAACTACTTCATTGATTAAATAAGATTTTGAACCTTGGATAATTTCACCATCATCCGTAAAATTTTCTTCATTAAAAGGAACAAATTCATAAAAGATTCCGTTGTTTAAAATCAATTTTATACCTGCCGTATTTGGTCTAGATTGGAAGCCAAAAGATCCTTCAGATGCCATGTATGTTTCGATATACGTAATTGGCTTGCCTAATAATGTTTTAAAGTTTTCACGATAAGGTTCGAACGATACACCGCCATGAATATATAAAGATAGATTAGGCCAAATTTCATGTATATGATTCACTTTGTGGTATTTGATAATCTCTTCAAATACGATTTGAACCCAAGCCGGTACTCCACAAACTGTTCCTACATCCCATTTTGGTGCTTTTCGAACAATTAATTTAATTCTATCTTCCCAACGAGTTCGTTTTGAAATATTAATACCTGGTTTATAAAATAAAAATGACAACCATTTTGGCATATTTTTCGCACTGATGCCACTCATATCACCTTCATAATAGTCGCCTTGTTCAAATAATGTGGTTGTGCCTCCTAGCATTAATATCCCTTTTCCAAAAACTTCATTTGGTAAATTGAAATTTTGCATCGAATAAAATTGCTTAAAACCCGCTCTTTTAACCGATTTAATCATGTCATTCGTAACTGGAATGTGCTTACTAGCACTTTCGGAGGTTCCCGAGCTGAGTGCAAAATATTTTACTTTCCCTGGCCAACAAACATCCGGTTCTCCTTGATGGCAAAATTTCCACCAACGATTATACATTTGATTGTAGTTGTGATAGGGAATTTCCGATTTAAACTTTTCATACATATCAGTAGCATCGAGCATTTCATCAAAATGGTAATGCTTTCCGAACAAGGTGCTTTTCGATTTTTTTAACAGTCGAGTCAACACTTGATTTTGATACGCACGAGGTGTACCTGTTTGTATAGTAAAGTTTTTACGTATTTGTAATGACCGATTGATTAAATGTCCTAGTATTGCCAAAGTCTAATTAATTTAGAAGTGTGCAAAAATAAGCGTAAATGAGTTGAATATCAAAGCGAAATATTAAATAAGACGCATATTGAACTGCTTAGTATACCTAAATAATTAGTTTATTATGTACAAATAAATTAATTCAAGGTGCCAAATTTTCCATTTTGAAAGTCATTGAATGCTTGAATAATTTCATCCCGAGTATTCATAACAAATGGGCCATGCGCAAAAATTGGTTCATTAATAGGTTCTCCACTCAACACTAATACAATGGAATCTTCTTTTGCTTCAATGGTAAAATCTGTTCCTTCATTACTAAATACTGCCATGCAATTATAATCTACATTGTTTGTTTCATTGAGTACCACACTGCCTTCTAAAACAATAATAAATGTGTTGTAATTTGCTGGGAAACTGAAATTTGCTTTTCCTCCTTTGTTTAATTTTGAATTTAATAAATTTACTGGAGTGAATGTTTCAGCTGATCCTTTAACCTGCTGGTACTCTCCCGCAATAACTTCTATAACACCTTCATTGTTTTGAAGTGGGACTTTTGAAATTTTATCATTGGTTATTTCTTGATACTTTGGTTTAGTCATTTTGTATTGAGCGGGTAAATTTACCCACAATTGCACCATTTGAAAATCACCCCCCTGCTTACTAAAATTTTCCTCATGATATTCTTTGTGTAAAACACCAGATGCAGCAGTCATCCATTGTACATCTCCTTCTCCAATTATGCCACTGTTACCTGCACTGTCGTGGTGGGCTACTTTACCTTTGTAAGCAATCGTTACAGTTTCAAAGCCTCTGTGAGGATGCACATCTACACCTCTTGGTTTATCGGTTGGTGGAAAATAATGTTTTGAGCCATAATCTAACATAATGAATGGGCTCATGCGCTCCATGCTGTATCTACCAGGAATAAAATTATGTACTCGAAAACCATCTCCAACCATGTGAAAAGGTGGAGCTGAAATTACTGCCTCTACTTTTTTTATTGACATTGTATTTATTATTTATTGCAAAAATAGATTGCATTTAATTCAAATTGTATGAATTACGATAACTTATTTATTGACTTTTATCACACAAAGTTGAAATATTGTACAATTATTTAAATTTATTCAAACAAATAACAAACAAAATACGTTTATCAATTTTTTTTTATTGACCTTTACCAACAACAAATAAAATTAGTTAAAATTATTTATGGCGAAATCGCAAGAAACGTACAGCAAGAAAGAAAAAGAAAAGAAGAAAATTGCTCAACGAAAAGAAAAAGAAGAAAAAAAACAAGAGCGTAAAGCAAATGCTGTTAAAGGTGGTTTAGACACAATGATGGCTTATGTGGATGAGAATGGAAACATTACAGATACTCCACCAGACCCTACAAAGAAATTAGTTTTCAATGTAGAAGATATGCAATTGGGTGCAACTAAAATTGAAACTGTAGTGGAAGAGCCTAATAGAACTGGAACTGTTACATTTTTTAATGATGCGAAAGGATTTGGTTTCATTAAAGATGCAGTAAATCAAGAAAGTTTATTTGTACATGCCAATCAATTAAATGATCAAATTAAAGAAAATGATAAAGTAAGTTTTAATACTGAAAGAGGTCAAAAAGGCATGGTTGCAATCAATGTTAGTAAAATTAAATCTTAAAATTTTAATTTGCTGCAAAGCAATTTTCGATGATATAGTAATAAAAAAAAACACTCAATGAGTGTTTTTTTTATTTTATACTATTCAAAAATCAATATTGAAAATTATTTTTAGTTAAAGTTTATTTTATATTGGATTTGTTGATTTTCCATATTCGTCTAGATATATTTTGACTAATAAAAAAAAGATTGAAAAAAGAATTGGCCCAAAAATAATTCCTAAAAATCCAAAAATATTGATTCCAATTAACACACCAAAAATGGTGATTAGCGGATGTACATTTGCCATCTTTTTTTGCAAAGCAAACCGGGCAATATTATCGATAGATCCAATTAGTAATAAACCCCACAAACCAATAGCAATACCTTGCCATGTATTTCCAATAGACAATTGATACAATAGAATGGGCACCCAAATGATCATAGCACCAACCACAGGAATCATTGAACAAATAGCAGTTAATAAACCTAAAAATACAAAATCATTTACTCCAAAAATAAAATATCCAATTAAACCGGTTAACCCTTGCAACATTGCTACAATGGGCACTCCAATTGCATTGCTGACTATTAAATTTCTACTTTCAGTCATTATTTTATTTACATTGCTGTTTTTAAAAGGTACATTTTTTCGTAACCAAGTTTCAATTTCGAATGTTTCAACTAACATAAAATACAAAACAAAAAATGCTATAAAAACATTTCCTAAAGTTGACATAGTGCCGCCAACAATATTTTTAGCATAGCCAATCACAAAGGCATTTATTTTAGCAATATTATCTGCATTTAAAATATCAATATGTGCTTTTTGAATTAAATAAATATGTATTTTTTCAAATGATTGATTGAATAAAGTTGGATTGTTTATAATTGGTTGTAATTTTTCAATACTGATGGAGACTATCCAAATAGAAGGCAATATGATGACAATTAAAGTGGACAAGATCAATAATAGAGAAGCTAGCCACTTTTTAAAATGATACTTTATCACTAATTGAATCATTAAATTCCTGAGTAAAGCATATAATGTTATGGCACCCAAAAATGCGCTTAGCATAGAATATAATTCTTTTGAAATGACAATAAACAGTAAAATAATTACTGAAAGAAAAAACAATTGTCTTACTTTATTGGGATGTATTTGATTAATCATTTGGCAATTTTATTGGTTTTCAATATACTTTTTAAAATTATTTAAGATAGCCTGCCATCCATTTTTCTGCAATTCAATTGAGTTTTCTGTTTCTGCTTCAAAAACCTCTTTGACTCTTGTTTGATCTCCATCCATTGCAAAATAAACAGTCATTTTCCGTCCATCCCCTAAAAATATTTCTAAAAAAGAGGGTTCTTCTATTTGGCTGTAAATTCCCCAAAAATCAAAACCAAAGCTACCATCTTTTGCCTCCATTCTGTAAGAAAACCTACCTCCTATTTTCAAATCTATTTCTGCATGTGTGGTATGCCAATCTTCACTGGCTGCATTCCATTTCATCACATCAGTAGGCGTGTTCCATGTTATCCAAACTTTATCCAATGGAGCATTGATCAATGCTTCTACTGTTATTTCTGTTGCTTCCATATTTTTTATAATTCATACAAATATATAAATATACAACATCGAAAAAAAACGAACCATTCTTTTATGGAAGAATGGTTCGTTTAAGCTTAGTATGAAAAATATTATTTTACCAATAATCTTTGGGTCGATTTTTTTGATCCAACTATTTCTTCAATAAGATAAATCCCTTTTGTCCATTGAGAGCAATCAATATTTTTTTCTTCGTTGGCTTTCAAATCAAAAGTTGCAATTTGTCTACCAACCAAATCAAAAATTTTAATTGTAGTTGGATGATTTTTATTTCTTAAATTAAAGTTTTCTGTTGCTGGATTAGGAACAATATTTAATTTATCATCAAGTACTACATCTTTCACTGATAACGCGATGTTAGTTGGTTGTATAACATTTGAATTATAAATAAAATTCTTCCCGGTAAAAGTATTTTGAGCCCCAATAGTTATATTTTCTGGGATACTTGCACGATTTAATAATTCTCCATAAACTTTATATGTTCCATTCGGGATATTAGCAAAAGAGTAATATCCATTTGCACCTGTTTTACTATACGCAACAGGTTTATTGGTAGTAACATCCATTAAAATTAATGTTACATCTACATTGGATCTTTGCTTGTTAGCACCAGCAAATACATTTCCAGAAATGAATCCATTTCCTCCAGAATTAGTACCATAATTCATATAAATATCTTTGTTGTATGTATTTCCAAATAAAGTAACTACTTGTGCATCGTACCACATCATTCCTGTTTGAAAATAGGTAGGAATATTATATGCGTAATCAGGACTGTTAGTATTTAAGGCCACTTTAATTCTATAATCATCAATGGGTTTATTATTAAATGTGTATTGACCAAATGCATTGGTTGTAGTTGAATCAATTGCTTCTAATTGACCTCCAGTCATTAATTTGATTAAATATACTTTTGCTTCATTGTTGCCTGGAGAAGTATATGCAAATGTATTGTCAAATTTGTAAATTGTACCAGAGATATCATAAAGAGTTACAGTAGGCGTGTTTACAGTAACTGTTGTACAAGTTTGAGTACAAGCACCACCAAAAGCATCTGCAATTTGCAAACAAACATTGTACGTTCCGCTTTGAGTAAAGCTATAAATAAATTGTGGATTGGTTGTAGAGGTAATAAAATTATTATTTACAAACCAAGAATAAACACTCCCTGTTGTTGCTGTGCTACTGCAGGATCCATCAAAATAATAATCGCTGGTAGAACCTGCCACCTGTGAAACAGTTAAACAAGAAGTACAAGGAGGAGAATATGTGTAAACAAAAGAATAGTTACTATCACAAATTGCTCCAGTACTGTCTTTTACAAACAATGCAATTAGTTGAGTTCCATAGGTTGGAAATCCTAAAAATTGTACAGAAGCATTATTTGATAAATTTACCCCATTTACATTCCAAGCAATCGAACCACCAAGAGGTATGTTGCTGCAATTGGCATCTACCATAATAGAATCGTAAGCAGCATTAAAATAAGAAGAATTGAAACAAGGTGTACAACCACCATTGTTAACACCTCCTGTGTAAGATACAATTTGAGTAGTACTATCACATGCATTGTTTCCATTGCTGTCTGTTAACACCATTGATAATGAGTACGTTCCTGTTGAGGTAAGTTGCGTGTAAAAAGTTGGACTTGTTCCTTGTTGTTGTAAAACACCATTCAAATAAAATTTAAAACCATAATTTTGATTATTAAATTGACTGCTGTATCCATCTGCACTTAAAAATCCAGTGAAATTATCTACGTATTGTGATAATGAAGCTATACAAGGATAGTTGATGTTTACTAGTACAGATTGACAAACTGTATCTGCGCAACCTCCAGCTGAAGTATCAGTTAACGTTAGGCAAGCATTGTAAGTACCAGAAGATGTATAAATATGATAACCAACAGAAGAGCCTGTTTGAGTAGTGCCGTCACCAAAATCCCAACTGTAATTTGCTGTATTGCTGCTAGGGTTATTTTGATAAAAATAATAAGCTCCTGCTCCAACACCATAGGAGATAAATTGAGCATTACAAGTTGGATTGATTGTAATAGTTTGTGTAGAAGTATCTGAACAATTTTGACCTAATAAAACCAACGAAATTGTGTGGGTTCCGTAATTATAAAATGGGATTTGAATTTGAGGGAAAAACCAGGTAGTGTAATATTGATTATCGACATACCATGCATAATTAAAAAATCCATTTGAAGGAGTGCTGCAAGAGGCATCTAAATTATATACAGAACTTTGTATAGAATCAGGCGTTATTGTAAAACATGATGTGCAATTTTGAGAAAACGAAATTTGGCTTGACAATGCCAAAAATAGAATCGCTGTAAATAGTTTTTTTAACATAAAATAGATTTAATATTCTTAAGAGTGTAAATTTAAAAGATAGGTTTGTTAAAACTTGGAAGACAAATCTATATTGGATAATCAAAACTTATGACAATGTAAATATTATTGCAAACATTAA
>CANHJA010000107.1 GCA_947460795.1 Bacteroidota bacterium
CCTGTATATGAATAGTTGTTTGAAAAATTAGCAATTTTATTCATTCCAAAAGCGAAGGAACCTGTTTTCCATGCACTCCTTTTGGCTGCATTGCCTTTTTTAGCGTTGGTGATTACCAATCCAACTTGAGCAAAATGCAATTTAGATTTTCGATCAGACATATTTTCATTTAAATAAGTTGATTCGTTTTTTGCATTTGAAAAGTTAGGCGTAAATGAAAATTCACTTTTTCTGTATATTCCTATGCCAGCAGGATTTACCGACAAGGTGCTAAAATCACCGCCAATGCTTCCTGTTGCATTTCCAATTGCCATTCCTCTTGCAGTTCCAAAATATTGACTCATTCCATATCGAAGCGCATCGTTTTCATCTTGTGCAATTGCGTGAATCGCCAAAGCGGATAAAATAAATGTTGTAAAGATTCTTTTTTTCATATTCGTATTTTATTTTTATTAATAAAAAAACGCATCATCTATCATTAATTGAATACATAGATAATGCGTTAAAAGTTGTTGTTTATTTATCTTCTACGACCGCCTCCCATACTAGGATTTGATGATGGTGAAGGTGAACTAGAACGAGGAGATTCATAGCTGCGAGTTTCTTGACGAGCAGGAGCTTGACGGCTAGGCGCTTGATAACGAGGTTCACTTCGCTCTTGTCTTTTAGGAGATTCGTATCTTGGCTCACTGCGTTGTGGCTCTTGTGTTTGAAATTGACGTTGTTCTATTCTTCTCTCTTGTCTTGGTACACTTTCAGTTGACTGATAATTGCGTTGTGGTTCAACATTAAATCGATTATTATTTTGTCTTTCAGTTCCTCTTTGTTGAATTTCTTGTCTTCTTTGTTCTTGCAATCTTCTTTGTTCATTTTGTCTGTTTTGATTAAAACGATCTTGTTGAATTTCTGAATTTCTTTGATTACCGCGATTTTCATTTTGAAAATTTCTTGCTCTTTCCGTTTCAAATCGTTGTTGCTCCATTCTTCTTCTATCTTCATTTACATCTCTATTGGTATTAGATAGTTGTCTTGAAGAGTTTGGATCAATTACAGTTCTGTCTGATCGAATAATTTCTCTTGGCGCCTGAAAACGATTGCTTCTATCTGAATTATTTTGATTCATTTCTCTACCAGTTGAAACATTATTTCGTCTAACATCATCCAGAGAATTTACTCTGTTAGTTACAGGCATCGTATTTGCATTATTGTTCAGCTGCATCACTCTGTCTCTTTGTGGTCTGTCTATTCCAACACTTCTATTGGTAGAATTTACAGAACTTCTTGGACCATATTTGTAGGTATTTCTACCTCCATAATATCCACCATTATTGTAGCCATTATTAAATCCACACCAACCATTGTTGTAACCGTTGTAGTAACCATTATTGTAGCCATTGTAGTAACCATTATAGTAGTTGTTCCAACCATTTCCACACCAACCATTATTCCAACCATTATTCCAACCCCAGTTATTCCATCCATTGCCATAACCCCAATTGTTCCAACCATTAGACCAATTACTGTATCCAAAACTAAAGCCCCAATTATTCCATCCAAAACTCCAAGTTGGAATACTTACATACCAAGATGGGTAGCTATAAGACCAATCCCACCAATAAGGATCTCTATAAAAATGGCTATAATAACCACAACTTCTCATGGGTCTGTAGAAACGATGAATTCTCGAAGCATAATAATATGAATCATCACTTTGATCATCATAATCATCGTCATCGCCGTAACCATAACTTTTATTATTGTAGTTTGAATTGTTATTTTGATCATTTACATAGTCTGCATCATCCACATTATCATATCTGTAAGCATTCGACTCTTGTGTATTTTGATTCGATTGGCTATTTTGTTGATTTGAATTACCATTCGATGGAGGATTTGAGTTACTATACACATCGTCATAACTTTGTGCAAAAAGTGCATTGCTAAAAATAGCAAACATCAATGTAAGTGTTAATAATAAATTTTTCATGTTGTGTATTTTATATTCTTAATCGAAATTACATCATTAAGACATTCCAAAATGTAAAAAGTTTAAAATAATTTATAAAAAATACCTCTATTAACAAAGCATAAATATTTAACGTAAATAAATAAAATACTAACTTTCAAAGCACACATAGTTAACAAGTTTATGTATATAAAAAAATATATTATAATAGCCTAAAAACTTTGTAGTAATTTGCGCTGAAATTTGAAGTAAAAATTTAACAGAAAAAAATCTCAAATGAGTAAAGAAATAACACCAAGAAGTGAAGATTATAGCAAATGGTATAATGATTTGATATTAAAAGCTGGTTTAGCAGATTACAGCGCGGTTAGAGGTTGTATGGTGATTAAACCCTACGGATATGCCTTGTGGGAAAACATGCGGGATGTTTTAGACAAAAAATTTAAAGAAACAGGGCACGAGAATGCCTATTTCCCTCTATTTGTGCCTAAAAGTTTATTTGAAGCTGAAGAAAAAAATGCCGAAGGATTCGCCAAAGAATGTGCTGTTGTAACCCACTACCGTTTAAAAAACGATCCTAACAATCCAGGTAAATTAATAGTAGATCCAGAAGCTAAATTAGAAGAAGAATTGGTTGTTCGTCCTACAAGTGAAGCCATTATTTGGAATACATACAAAGGTTGGATTCAGTCCTACAGAGATTTACCGATATTGATTAATCAATGGGCAAATGTGGTTCGTTGGGAAATGCGAACTCGTTTATTTTTACGAACAGCCGAATTTTTGTGGCAAGAAGGGCATACTGCGCATGCAACGGAAGAGGAAGCGATAGTAGAAACCAAACAAATGATTAATGTATATGCTGATTTTGCTGAAAACTTTATGGCAATGCCAGTAATACAAGGTGTAAAAAGTGCCAATGAACGTTTTGCTGGCGCAGAGGATACATACACCATAGAGGCATTAATGCAAGATGGAAAAGCGTTGCAATCGGGTACATCGCATTTTTTAGGTCAAAATTTTGCAAAAGCATTTGATGTTAAATACATCACCAAAGACAATAAACCAGAATATGTTTGGGCTACTTCGTGGGGTGTTTCTACTCGATTAATAGGTGCTTTGGTAATGGCTCACAGCGATGATCAAGGGTTGGTTTTGCCTCCTAAATTAGCGCCTATTCAAGTTGTGATCGTTCCAATTTATAAAGGGGAAGAAAGCAAAGCAATTATTGATGCCAAGGCAACAGAAATCATGAAAAACTTAAAAGACAAAGGCATCAAAGTGAAGTATGACAATGATGACCAAAGCCGTCCAGGTTGGAAGTTTGCCGAATATGAAATGAAAGGAGTGCCAGTTCGTATGGCTTTAGGAGCAAGAGATTTAGAAAACAATGTAGTAGAAGTTGCTCGACGAGATACAAAAGAGAAAAATGTATTGAGCCTGGATCAAATTGAAGCTCAAATTGAAACGTTATTAAGCGATATTCAAAATAATATTTTCAACAAAGCAAAAACATTCCGTGATGAAAATATTGTGGAGGTAAATGATTGGGATACCTTTGTGAAAACATTGGATGAGAAAGGTGGATTTATTTCAGCACATTGGGATGGAACACCTGAAACAGAAGAGAAAATAAAAGAAATGACCAAGGCAACAATTCGTTGTATTCCATTGAATAATAAACAAGAAAATGGAGCTTGTATTTTAACTAAAAACCCAAGTACACAACGAGTGCTTTTTGCAAGAGCTTATTAATTCATTTTTTATGTTAGAAAAAGAAATTATTTTAAAAGAAGAAACTAAAAAGGAAATCGCTTCTACCATCGAATGGTCGAAATATGCGGCTTATATTTCAATTTTTGGAATTGCGATTGGTTTGCTGCAAATTATTGTAGGACTGATCAAAGGAAACGCTTCTATTTTTGCTTCCTTAATTTCATTTTTAATTTCAAGTGCAATCAGTCTAGTTATGTCTATCAATTTATTAAACTATTCTAAACTCATGGATAGTGGACTTAACAATCATAGCTCATCAGATTTATCACAAGCGTTGCATCATCTAAAAACTTATTTTACCATAATGGGTGTTTTATTTATCATCGCCATTTCATTGGTATTTTTAGGATTAATCATTTCTATAATCGCATTTGCAATCAGTTAATCACATGGAAAATAATACATCAATTTTACAACCCGTAGAACTTAATTCTGTTGGAGCAGAACAAATACAATCTTCTGGAAAATGGGCTAAATTCATCGGCATTATTTTTGTAGCATTGGCTATCCTCACAACTCTATTATTTGTTTCGATTATCACCAATATTGATAAATTAAAAGAAATGATTACGGAGAAAATTGGCATGAGTGATTTATCATATAGTCAAATAGAAAGTTTTGGACTTATTGCTTTGGCGATATTATACATCGTATTCATAACTGTTTTTGTACTCAATGCTTTTTTCTTAATCCGATTTAGAAATGGAAGTGAAAATTATTTTCTTACAGGAAATGAAGATGAATTGGCCAACAGTTTTAATAATTTAGGTAAATATTTTAAAATATCTGTAGCATTAGGAATTCTATCTACCATTGGAACTTTAATTGCGGTAGTAATTACTTTTTTTACAAGCTAAATGAACATGAAAGCAAAACTCATTTTTATTATTGCAGTAGTATTATTTGTAACCCTTGGTTTTTTTAAACTCCAAAATGCATTTTATTTAGCGGCAAGCATCGAAGCCTTTTTCTTATGTATTTATTTTATTTTTGACGCAATTAAAAAACCAATTTCTGGTCGATTGGGCATACTGCATGCATCCATGTCTTTTATTGGTTTATTACTTTTGGCTTTTTACATTCCTCATTTTACACCACAAGCCAGTTATGGAAATATGAATGCCAATTCATTTGTAGCCGATATCAAAATCATTTTTCAAGTAGTAACCGGTTTTTTACTTTTTGCCTCGGCACAAATTTTATTTTTACTTTCGGTTTCTAAAAAAATTAGATAAGATGATTTCGAATCCATTATTAAAAAATATTATTGCTGTTTGTGCAGGAATTATTTTAGGCAGTGTGGTTAATATGGCGCTGGTTTTTGCAGGATATTCTATCATTCCGCTTCCCAATGAAACTAAAAATTTACCCTTAAATGATGCTATTTTATTGTTTCAACCAAAACACTTTTTATTTCCATTTTTAGCGCATGCTGTTGGCACGCTGATGGGTGCTTTTATAACCGCTTACATTGCGTTTAATCACCAATTAAAATTTGCTTTGGCAATCGGCATTGTATTTTTATTTGGCGGGATAATGGAAATCGTTAATTTGAAAGCACCTGTTTGGTTCAAATTTAGCGATGTAATTTTAGCATACATTCCGATGGCTTTATTGGGCTATTTTTTAGCCTCAAAATTAAAATTTCGTAACTAATTTCACATTCAATAACCGGGCAGTTAAACGATTAGGAACTGCGTAGGTTCTATTACTGCTTTGGTCTTGTATCCATAAATAAGACAATGTATTTTGAATACCCAATAAGTTGAAAACTTCGACACTCAACCAAACTGATTTTACATTTTTAAAATAAGAATAGCGAGGTCTCTCTTTTTTTGCACCATCCAATAATAAGGCTGAGAAACCAATATCTACACGCTTATAACTTGGAATACGTAAAGTATCACCATAGCGTTTTTGATCGGGTGGACCAAAAGGCAAACCAGTTGCATATACCCCATTCAAATGAACTTTAAAGTTTTCATGTCCACGTAAATAATCTGAAAAAAACAATCCGAAATTCACTCGTGAATCTGTTGGTCGAGGAATATAGCCTGGAAAAATGGTTGCACTATCTGCACCATTGATTTTACTTTTAATATTAATTTGATCATCTAAAACATCTTCACCCGACTTCATAATTCCTAAGCTAACCCACGATTCGGCATCTTTTACTAAGTCGCCATACAACCTAAATTCACCTCCATAAGCAAAACCTTTAGCATTGTTTTGACCAAAATATCGAATCCGAACATTATCATATTCATAGGGCACCAAATCCCACATATTTTTATAATAAAATTCGGTTGTAAATTTAAATGGTCGGTTCCCTAATCCTTTAAAATTATAATCGAAACCTGCAACTGCATGATATGACTTTTGTGCTTTTAAATTTAAATTTAATTCCCCATTTAAATTTCTCATTTCACGATAAAATGGTGGCTGAGAATAAACCCCTGTTGCTGCTCTAAATACAATGTCATTTTCCCATTTAGGTTTCCAAGATGCTTGAACTCGAGGACTCACTAAAAACTCATTGTTTAAAAAATTATAGTTAAATCGAATCCCTCCAGTAATCACTAAATTCAAGGAATCAAAGGCAATATTATCTTGCAAAAATGCAGTTACTCGTTGGTAATTGAAATCATTGGCCGTCTTGTAGCGCCTTGCCATATTCAATGAAGTATCGCTAAAAGGTTGAGAAAAACCTGCGCTGTCTCTTCGCTCCCACTCATTTAATTTGTCAGAAATATTAATAAATTCGGAATTTAATCCCCATTGAAAATAATTACTTTTTACATCATGTGAGCCTTTAACCCCTATGTTTGCTACATTGACATTCAAATAATTTCGTGCATAGGAATGTATAACTCCAGTGCCGAGTGCATATTTTAAATCCCCAAAATTAGTTTTACCTAAATCGGTTTCTAATTCCCCTAATAAATATTCTCCTTTAATATCATAGGTTTCAGCCTCGTCGGTTTGATAACCAGATGCAATTAGTTTGTAAGTATTTTTACTATTGGGCGTATGAGTTAATGAAATTCCACCATACCGAGAATCAAATTTATCAATTTCGGCACCTTCGTAAATCGTTCTTAATTGAAATGCTTTATTAATTAATCCAAAACTTTGAGTAGCACTTGCTGGTTGAAAATCAAATCGATTGCGTGCATAATTTCCAAAAACATCTACTTGCCAATCCGTATTAAATTGGTACGTTACATAGGCTTGCAAATCAGTAAATGTAGGATTGTAAACACCTTTCGTTTGTTGTGCTTGCAATAAATATTGATTCGTTTTTTGACGCAATCCAATCATGTAGGTTAATCTATTTTTTTTGCCCGTACCTTCTAAATGTGCACCAACGCCCAACATACTCAAACGCACGCTCCCTCCAAATTCTTTTGGGCGTTTATAAGTGATGTCGAGCACGCTGCTCATTTTATCGCCATACTTTGCTTGAAAACCTCCGGTAGAAAAATTAACACCACCAACTAAATCAGGATTGATGATACTTAAACCCTCTTGTTGACCACTTTTTACTAAAAACGGTCGATACACTTCAAAGTCATTTATGTACACTAAATTTTCATCAAAATTTCCGCCTCTCACATTATATTGAGAAGTCATTTCATTGTTATTCCCATTCAAAAATATTTTCAACATCGACTCAATTCCTTCAATGGGCGTGGGCTGCAATTCATATAATTTAGGATCAATGCGGACAGAGCCAGCTTCGTTTCGTCTTTTATCACTTTTAATCGTGATGTCTTTTATTTTTTTTATGTTGGGCGACAGCGAAATACTTAAATTAATGGTTTCCCCTTTCTCTAAACGTTTGTAAACTACTTTTGTAGAATAACCAATGGCACTAAAAACCAAAGCTAAATTTTTATCAACGGGAACACTGATACTGAATACACCTGCCACATTGGTTTTTGTTCCATTAGGAAAACCTTTTACACTTACAGAAACCAATTCGAG
>CANHJA010000108.1 GCA_947460795.1 Bacteroidota bacterium
CTGAATCATTGAGAAATGATGGACGTATTTGGGTTCCTAAAAAACAAGGGGATAATAGAAAAGCAACCGAAATTCCAGAAGAAGAAAGAGATTATTACTTAGAGCGCCGTTATCCAGCCTTTGGAAATTTAGTACCTCGTGATGTCGCTTCACGTGCTGCCAAAGAGCGTTGCGATGCAGGCTATGGTGTGGGTAATAGTAAAATGGCAGTTTATTTAGATTATGCAGCAGCTATAGAACGTTATGGTAAAACAGAAGCGATTAAAACAGGTAAACCAAATGCTTCTCTAGAAGAAATTATCATCATGGGTAAACAAGTGGTGAAAGAAAAATATGGCAACTTGTTTGAAATGTATGCAAAAATAACTGGTGAAGATCCATATTCTGTACCAATGCGTATTTACCCTGCAGTGCATTATACAATGGGTGGACTTTGGGTTGATTATGAATTAATGACTAACATACCAGGACTTTACGCTTTGGGTGAAGCTAATTTTAGTGATCATGGTGCAAACCGTTTAGGAGCTAGTGCTTTGATGCAAGGTTTAGCTGATGGATATTTTGTAATACCTTACACAATTGGTAATTATTTAGCAGATGAAATTTCTACACCAAAAATTAATACCAATCAAACTGCATTTGATGAAGCCGAAAAATCAGTAAAAGATAGAATTAATCATTTCATGAATGTGAAAGGAACAAAATCGGTTGATTATTTCCATAAAAAATTAGGTTTAATCATGTGGAATGAATGTGGTATGGCACGAAATGAAAAAGGATTGAAACAAGCAATCGCAGATATTAGAGCACTTCGTGAAGAGTTTTGGAAAGATGTTCGAGTACCAGGTACTATGGACAGCTTAAATCCAGAATTAGACAAAGCTGGACGAGTAGCCGACTTCTTAGAACTAGGAGAATTGATGTGTATTGATGCATTGAATAGAGAAGAAAGTTGTGGAGGACATTTTAGAGAAGAGCATCAAACAGAAGATGGTGAAGCATTGCGTCATGATGACAAATATATGTATGTGTCTTGTTGGGAAAACAAAGGCAACAATGAATGGGAATTGCACAAAGAAGATTTAGTGTATGATGTAATTCATCCAAGTCAACGTAACTATAAATAAAAAAATTAAAATAAAATACTTTTAAATATCGTTCAATATGGAACATAGCAATATAAATTTAAACTTAAAAGTTTGGCGTCAACCAAATTCAAATGCAGCTGGTAAATTTGAAACCTACAAAGCTGAAAATATTTCAACAGAAATGTCTTTCTTAGAGATGTTTGATGTGGTTAATGAAAAATTAATCAATAATGGTGAAGATCCAATTGCTTTTGATCATGATTGCCGTGAAGGTATTTGTGGTTCATGCAGTATGCATATCAATGGTCGTGCACATGGTCCATGGGATGGTACAACCACTTGCCAATTACACATGAGGGCTTTTAAAGACGGTGAAACAGTTACTGTTGAACCATGGAGAGCTGCTGCTTTTCCAGTATTAAAAGATTTAACGGTAGACAGAAGTGCATTTGATAGAATTCAGCAAGCAGGAGGTTATATAAGTGTAAATACCGGAAATGCTCAAGATGGAAACTCTTTACCAATTAATAAAGAATTGGCTGATGCTTCATTTGATGCTGCGATGTGTATTGGTTGTGGAGCATGTGTTGCAGCATGTAAAAACTCAAGCGCTATGTTATTTACATCTGCTAAAGTATCTCAATATGCCTTGTTGCCTCAAGGTGAGCCTGAACGTAAAACACGTGTTTTAAATATGGTTGCACAAATGGATAAAGAAGGATTTGGTGCTTGTACAAACACTGGCGCTTGTGAAGCAGAATGTCCAAAACAAATTTCAATTTCTAATATAGCTCGTTTAAATAGAGAGTATTTAAATGCTCAAATGAGTTTGTAAAATTATAATACAACTTGTAATTAAAAATGCCATGCTATTGCATGGCATTTCTTTTATATATTATCTAGTTTCTTTTTTAAAAAGATGAAAAAGATTTTTTATGCTAAACCTTTCACCGTTTCTATTACGTTTGCCAATTGGCTTGCATCTTGACCGCCAGCAGTAGCAAGTGTTTTATTTCCACCACCGCCACCTTTAATTAGCGGTGCAATATGTTCTTTAATTATTTTTCCAGCATCTAATGTAGAATTGTCATCAACAGCAACCGCAACAGTTGCTTTGCCTCCAATATTTGCGGTTAGACAAATTAAATAGGAGCCTTGAATATCATTTTTTAAATCGACACATAATTTTTTCAATGCGTCACCATTGCTCACTTCTAATTGGTCGGCAATGAAAGTAACATTTCCTATTTTCTCACATTTAGCTAATAACTGACTTCTTATGCCTACCAAGGCTTTTGCTTCTAAACGTTCTAATTGTTTTTGTAAAGAAGATTTTTCATCCTGTAAATTTTTTATAGAACCCAATATATCTTTAGGGTTTTTAAATTCGATTTTAATCTCATTCAATTGCTGCAATTGTGCCATTATATAGGCTTCGGCTTTGCAACCAGCCAAGGCTTCAAATCGACGAACGCCAGCAGCTACAGCACTTTCGCTAATAATTTTAAAAATATTTAATTCACCTGTATGCATAACATGCGTACCACCACAAAGCTCAATTGAAAAGTTTTCATCCATGATGACAACACGAACAGTGTCGCCATATTTTTCGCCAAACAGTGCCATAGCACCTAATTTCATTGCTTCATCTTTTGGCATTTCTTTGATAACAACAGGAATATTTTGACGAATTTTTCGGTTAACTATTTTTTCAATTTGTGCTATTTCATCTTCGGTCACTTTTGCAAAATGGCTGAAGTCAAAACGTAAGTTATCTTCGTTGTTTAAGCTTCCTTTTTGTGCTACATGACTGCCTAAAACTTCACGCATAGCTGCTTGCATTAAATGGGTAACGCTGTGGTGACGGGTAATTTTTCTTCTTCGAGAAGCATCAATTTTTGCCACTATTTCACCACTTAAATCTTCTGGTAATTCATCTACATAATGAATAATTAAATCATTTTCTTTCTTCGTGTCTGTAACCTGAAGTTCGTGGTTATTTATTTGTAATGTCCCTGTATCTCCAACTTGTCCACCACTTTCAGCATAAAAAGGAGTTTCTGCCAATACGATTTGAAACTGAGTTTTGCCTTTGGCTGAAACTTTGCGATATTTAATAATCAGTGTTGTAGTTTCTGTTTTTGTATAGGCGCTGGAAATACATTTTGCATTGGCATCTAATTCTATCCAATCATCTGTGTCAATTACAGCAGCTTTACGACTTCTGTCTTTTTGTTTTTGAAGTTCTACGTTAAAGCCATCAACATCAACAGTAAAGCCTTTTTCAGAAGCAATTAATTGAGTTAAGTCTAAGGGAAAACCAAATGTGTCGGATAGCTCAAACGCATCTGTGCCATTTATACTTTTTGACTTTGTACCTTCATGATTAAATACATCATCTAACTTCTTCAATCCACTTTCCAATGTTCTTAAAAAGCCATTTTCTTCTTCTAAAATTACTTTTTTTACAAACTCTTCTTGTTTTTTAAGTTCAGGAAAAACATTGGCAAATTGATCAGCAATTAAAGGTACTAGCTGATGCAATAAAGGTTGTTTGTAATTTAAAAAAGAAAAATAATAGCGCACTGCTCTGCGTAAAATTCTTCGTATTACATAACCTGCACCATTGCTAGCAGGCAATTGTCCATCAGCAATAGTAAAAGATATGGCACGAATATGATCTGCTAAAACACGAAAAGCAACTGCTTGTTTGCTGTCGCTAAAATCATATTTTAGCCCTGTTACTTTTTCTGTCAGTTCAATCGTTGGTGTAAAAACATCGGTATCATAATTCGACGTTTTACCTTGAATCACTCGAACCAATCGTTCAAAACCCATTCCTGTATCAACATGACGAGCAGGTAATTCTTCTAGTGAACCATCTTTTTTTCTGTTATATTGAATGAATACATTGTTCCAAATTTCAATCACTTGAGGATGATCGGCATTTACTAATTTGTGACCAGGAATTAAAGCTCGTTCTGCATCAGGGCGCATATCCACATGAATTTCACTGCAAGGTCCACATGGGCCGGTATCACCCATTTCCCAAAAATTATCTTTTTTATTTCCGTATACAATATGATCTTTATCTTCTATTAATTTATTCCACTCTTCCAATGCAATTTTTGAAGATGGAATTCCCTCTTTTTCATCGCCTTCAAAAACAGAAACATATAATCGGTCTTTATCTAATTTATATACTTCGGTCAGTAATTCCCAACTCCAAGCAATGGCTTCTGCTTTAAAATAATCTCCAAAGCTCCAGTTGCCCAACATTTCAAACATAGTATGGTGATAAGTATCAACACCTACTTCTTCCAAATCGTTGTGCTTTCCACTTACACGAAGGCATTTTTGCGTGTCGGCAATGCGCTTAGCAATGGGGGTTTCATTCCCTAAAAAGTAATCTTTAAACTGATTCATACCAGCATTGGTAAACATCAAGGTTGGATCGTTTTTTACAACTATGGGTGCACTCGGAACAATGGTATGTCCTTTGCTTTTAAAAAAATCTAAAAACTGTTGGCGTATTTCTGATGAAGTCATTTAGAATAAAATATATTAATACTGTTTAATATGATATAACGGAACACAAAAGTAAGATAATTTACTGTTTAGTTTCAGTGAACAAGAAATCTTTTAAAATTATTTGAGTAGTAAAATATTTTTTACAATGAAGTACGAACTATGGTATTATTATATTATGATACAATTTATTAATCCATATAAGGTCTTATCTGTTTGAAGTAGAGCGTTTCGTAATTATTCTCATACTTAAATTCAATATCTACATCAAGGTATTTGTCACTCATTTTGTACTGTTTCCATAGTTTATTTATTCTTATTTCAGCCATCTTTGTGACGTTAAACAATCGTTTAATTTCTGTTGCTTTAAGTATCGGTTTATTATTATTTAGATTAGAAGTGGATCTATAATCAATATTAATATCTTTACCACGCCCATTAAAATTATGGCAATAAAACTCATCGCATAAAATACCTTCTTTGGGTTCAACTACTGATTCTTCCCCTTTTTGTACATTTACCGTAATTCCATCATATTTTACTCTGTATAAATTTTTGCTTACAATAACGCCATTTGCTATTTCGTCAACAAAAGCTCTGTGAATCAAAATACCCATTGCACAATCCTTGTGATTGATATGAAAGTATTCCCGCTCATAATAAGCTCTGTCATTCCAGATGCTTGCCCAAACTACCTTGATAGCCTTGCTGATTGTTTTAATACTATCGTTTACAATGGCTGATTTAGAATCGTACAAACCCGCACCATTAAATCCGGCCAAATCTTCTGCATTGGTAGAGGATCTAAATCTAAAATGACTAAATTCATTGTGCGAATTAATTATTTTACTCAATTTCTCAATCAATGTATCATTTATCGGTGTTTCTATAATTAAAGACCTAATTTTTTTTAGTTGCTTATGTATTAATTGGATAGAATCTTTTGGTAAAATAAGCAATTGTTCGACTTCCTCATTAATTCCATTTTTTTTCATGTGTTGATCATAATAATAAAAAGGAATTGCATAGGTGTATTGAGGAGTTTTAAACTTTTTAGTTGTACTTGCGATATTATTTAATAAAGCCATATTAAGGGCTTTTGTTCCAATATACTGTTGGGCATCAAGAGAAGGCAACTGATTAAGATTAATAATTTCTTTGTGGTTTAGATTTTTATGTAATGGTTTTAATTGTATTTTTTTTGGAGGTTTAATTGTTGCTGTTGTGACTTTTAATGTAAACTTCGATTTTGATACATTTAAAACTACTTTTTTGTCAATTAACGCATTAATTTTTTCATTATCCCATGCCTTTGTGTCTACATAAAGCGGAATATTTCTATTTTTTGCCAAAATAACCAGATGACTTAAAGGTGTTTGAAATTGGGTAATAATAATTCCTCTTACATCAGGTATTACTTCTGGGGTTTCATTAAGTAAAATAATTTCATCTTTATTTGGTCTAATCTTTTCTAAATCTTTAAGAGTATATTTCTTAAAATAGCCTATTACTTCGCCCGTCTCAATACTTTGTTCTGACATGTTTTTATAAATATAATCAGAAAAAACACAAGGTATTTTTAATAATTTTTCGTCATATAAATTTATTATTCTGGGTGTTGATAGATAAAATTTTAAATTATCTTTAAAATAAACAGATGATTTTACTTCATTAAAAAAATAATTAATCAATTCGGCATTCATCTTATCTGATGCAGCAAGATCCATAAACCAGTCATTGGTATTAGCTATGTGATTGATGTTGGCTAATAAATACATTCTGTTATTTTTTTCATGGTAGCTTACTTTGTTAAAATCACCTAAATCACCTGGAAAATGTAATATATCTATACAAAACATTGAATGGTATTTGTAGAAAGAGCTATTGATAAAATAAATTTTCTTGGTTTTGTAGTCCAATACTACTTTTACAGACTCTATATTTCCAAATTTATTATTCAATGGATCACCTTGAAGTGCATCAAATTCTTTTTTTATATTCAAATGATTTACAAATTTTTTCTGTGCATGTAACGTATTTAATGAGAAAATAAAACTACAGATAATTAGTATGTATATTTTGCTATTCATTCTATTTATATTTTTGGGTTTAACGCGTAACAATATTGTTGATTTTAATTTTTTAAATAATAGTTCAAAGATAGTTTTTTAAATTTTCTACAAAAGCGTATTTAAATTCTCCCAATCAATATTGTTCAAATACATTTTTTGCTGTCGACTTTAAGGTAGCTGCTAATGTCAATGGTTTCAGTACTTTTAGTTGATCACCAAAACCTAATAACAAAAACATCAATTCATAATTGAGCACTAATTCCACTGAAATAGTAAAATGATTTTTTGTATCTTTTATTATTTTTTGAGAGTGATGAATGGGTTGTGATTTTAAATAGTTGGCTTGTGCTGGATTAAATTGTAAAACAATTTTTTCAGGTTTTGTATTTGGTAATGAAATGCCTATTGCAGAGGTAAAATATTTCTCTTTATCTATCATTTCTTCTTGAAATATCTGATTCATTTTTATTACATCATGCATTCTATCAAATGAAAAAGTTAAAAATTTCGATTCTTTAGTAGGATGAATATCCTTGCCTATTAAATACATTCTGTTATTATATTCTTTGATGAAATATGGATGAACAGTATGCTTTTTGGCTTCATTTTTTGTAAATGGTTGGTACAAAAATTTAATCACATGTTTTTGTCTGATGGCATCTACAATATCAGACATATACTCAATGCCTTGATATCGTTTAGGTCGATCTAAAATTAATATGCTGTTTTTGGGGGCTTGTTCTCTGCTCATTTTTACAGAACTTGCAATTTTATTAATAGCATCTTCAAACATTTTAATAGCAGGAATTTCTTTAAACTGTTCTAAAATTCCAATCGCAATTTCAAGTCCTTGTAAATCTTCTTCTGAAACAGGAATTTTGTTGATAGAATAATTATCTTCTGTGTACACATATCCCTTTTTATATTTATCATATTCAATGGGAGCTAAAAATCCTAAAGACTCATCATATCGCATTGCGTAAATATCTTTTTGGATGCTTGATACAGAAACCTTTTCGCCTATTTTTTCTGAAA
>CANHJA010000109.1 GCA_947460795.1 Bacteroidota bacterium
GAAACCAAAGAATGGGAAGAAATTTATCGAATTACAAACAGAGGCGGTAAAGGAGTTAAAACACTAAATATTTCTGAAAAAACTGGGAAATTAATTGGTTTCTTAGCGGTTGATGAAACCGATGATTTATTTATCACTTGTGTTTCTGGTGTTACTATTCGTACCAGCGTAAAAAGCATACGAGCTGCTGGTAGAGCCACTCAAGGAGTTCGTTTGATTAATTTAGATGCAGGAGATTCTATCGCAGCGATTGCAAAAATTGCAGAGCAAGATGAAGAAGAAACAATCGAATTAGATGAAGAAGGAAATCCTATTGTAAAAGAAGGAATTGTTTCTGAAGAAGGGGGCGAAAATTCAGCGGATTCAGCAACGCCTAAAGAAGATGCAAATGACAATTCAATTGCCGAGGAAAATCCAGAAAATGAATAAGTAAAATTTATAAATAAAAAAATAAAAATAAAATGAAAAAAATATTTCTTTCAATTGCTTTTATGACAATCGCTATTATTAGCCAAGCACAAAAAGCAAATATTCAAAGTGTAATCAATTATTTAAAAACGAATGAAATTGCAGAAGCTAAAAAGCTGATTGATGAAACTGTTTTAAGTGAATCTACTGCCAATAATGCAAAAGCATGGTTGTTAAAAGCGGTTATTTATCAGGCAATTGGAACTCCTAAAGATCTTATGCCCCAATTGATTTTCATGTTAAATGAAAAGCCTTATGCACTTGAATTAGCAGTGGCAAATACGTTGCAGGCAACCACTCCAAATGCAAATAAAATTGCACTGGAAGCCTATCAAAAATCATTTTCAATTGATCCTAAATATTCAAAAGAAGAAATATTTCCATTGTTGCAAACGATGTTAGGAATCAATTTTAACAACGCAATTACTGAAATGAATGACAATAAGTACGAAGCTGCTTACAAATCATTCGGCAACGTAGTGGAATTGTCAAAATTAGATGCTGGAAAAATATATGCTGGAACAGGAATGGATACCATTTTTGCTAATGCTAAATTATACCAAGGCAATTGCGCTTATCAATTAGGTCAAGTAGATAATGCAATTCCATTGTTTGAGGAAGTGTCAAAAAGTCCATACATAAACTCAGCGGATTTGTATGTTATGTTAGCAGATATTTATGAAGGGAAAAAGAATGATGCTAAATGGCAAGAAAATATGAAGCTCGGAAAAAGTAAATTTCCGAACGACAAAAGATTGGTAAATAGTGAAATTAACTACTATTCAAATTCGGGTAAATCGGAAGAATTGATTGCCAAATTAAAAGAAGGAATTGCGCTAGAACCTAAAAAAACAGATTTGTATATTATATTAGGACAAACATATTATAATATGGCTAATCCGAATAAAGGGGATAAGCCTGCTAATGCAAAAGATTTGGAACAAAATGCCTTGGCTCAGTACAATAAAGTAATCGAGTTAGAGCCGAATAATTATTTTGGTCAATTTTATATTGGGTTGCTTTATTTCAATCAAGCCAAAACAGTAACAGATGAAATGAATAAAGCGGATGATAAAAAATATGAAGCGATGAAGCCTGTAAGAGATGGTTTGTTGGCAAAATGTGTTCCATTTTTAGAAAAAGCTAAAACAAGCATTGAAGCGGAGCAAATAAATGATTCAAATAAAGATACCTATAAACAAGTATTATCTGGTTTATTACAAACATACAATATTACTGGAAAGTCAGAAAAAGCAAATGCAATAAAAGCATTAATTAAATAATATTAAGCACCAAAACATTTAAAAAAGTCAAAAATCCTCTTAAAAAAGAGGATTTTTTAATAAATAATAAAAAAAATAACAATATATAAGCAAAATGGTTTTTTTATTCAAAAAAAAATTCTACCTTCGCACCTCTAAAAATAAATATGGGTAAACAACCTTTGATAAAACAAGACGGAGTAATTACAGAAGCATTAAGTAACGCAATGTTTAGAGTTCGTCTTGAAAACGGTCACGAGGTGATTTCTACCATTTCAGGGAAAATGAGAATGCACTACATTCGTATTTTACCAGGAGATAAAGTAGGAATTGAAATGAGCCCATACGATTTAACTAGAGGAAGAATTATTTTACGATATAAATAAATAAATTAAAATGAAAGTTAGAGCATCAATTAAAAAACGTAGCGCAGACTGCAAAATTGTACGCAGAAAAGGTGTATTACGTGTAATCAACAAAAAAAATCCACGTTTTAAACAACGTCAAGGATAAAACCTACATGTTGAATGATACTGTTGAATGCTGAATTTTCAATAAATATCAAAAACATACAATTAAAAATTAAATATTAAAAATTAAACATTAATAATAAATGGCTCGTATAGCAGGTATTGATTTACCAAAAAATAAAAGAGGCGAAATAGGATTAACCTATATTTACGGAATTGGACGTTCAACAGCAACTGGGATTTTAGAATCAGCAGGGATTGACGTGAATAAAAAAGTAAAAGATTGGAGTGACGAAGAGCAAACCGCAATTCGTAACATCATTACTGCTGAATTTAAAGTAGAAGGTCAATTGCGTTCTGAAGTTCAAATGAGCATCAAGCGTTTATTGGATATCGCTTGCTATCGTGGTCTTCGTCATCGTAAAGGTTTACCATTGCGTGGTCAACGTACTCGTACAAATTCACGTACTCGTAAAGGACGTAGAAAAACAGTTGCTGGTAAAAAGAAAGTAGCTAAAAAATAATCATTCAATAATTAATTCCAAATAACAATTTTAAATTTAGAATTATCAAAATTTAAAGTCAAAATTAAATAAATGGCAAAAGGAACACAACAACAAAGTGCAAAAGCAGCTGCTAAAAAAAGAGTTGTAAAAGTTGACACACATGGAGATGTACATGTAACGGCAAGTTTCAATAACATCATTGTAGTATACACAAATAAGCAAGGACAAGTTATTTCTTGGAGTTCTGCTGGTAAAATGGGTTTCAGAGGGAGTAAGAAAAATACGCCTTATGCAGCACAATTAGCTTCAGCTGACGCAGGAAAAGTAGCTTTTGATGCAGGTATGAAAAAAGCAGATGTTTTCGTAAAAGGACCTGGTTCTGGAAGAGAAAGTGCTATTCGTGCAGTATCTCAATCAGGTATTGAAGTAACTTCAATTTTTGATGTAACTCCTATGCCACACAATGGTTGTCGTCCTCCAAAGAAAAGAAGAGTTTAATTAATAGAGATGTTCGAATATTTACTATTCGAATATCTTTTTTTATAAAGCTACTAAAATCTAAATTCGGATTTTAATATGAGTTTAGTAGTTATGTTTAATCCCAAAATCCAAAAAATAAATTAAAATGGCAAGATACACAGGCCCCAAAACAAAAATTTGTAGAAAATTTGGTGAACCAATTTTAGGCAATGCTAAAGGTTTATCAAAAAACAGTAATCCTCCTGGTCAACACGGTGGATCAAAAAAACGTAAACAAGCAAGTGAATACGCTTTACAATTAAGTGAAAAACAAAAAGCTAAATATACTTATGGTGTATTAGAGCGTCGTTTCAGAAACACATTTGAAGAAGCAGTTCGTTTGAAAGGTGTTACTGGTGAAAACTTAATCATGCTTTTAGAAGCTCGTTTAGATAACACCGTTTACCGTTTAGGTATTTCTGAATCAAGACCAGGTGCTCGTCAATTAGTATCTCACAAACACATTACAGTAAATGGACATGTTTGTAATATTCCTTCTGCCTTGTTAAAACCAGGTGATGTTGTAGGAATTAAAGAAAAAACAGCTGCAAATCAATCATTAATTAGTCGCGTAAGAGGGAAAGATCCAAAAATAAATTGGTTAGAGTGGAATGAAAAAGAGATGAAAGGTACTTATGTAGCTCATCCTCAGAGAGAAAGTATTCCAGAAAACATCAAAGAACAATTGATTGTTGAGTTATACTCTAAATAGTCTTTATCTTAATATTAATTAATACATAAAAAAAATAAATTAATGGCAATATTAAATTTCCAAAAACCAGATAAAATAGTTCTTCAAAAAGCATCAGAATTCGAAGGTTTATTCGAGTTCCGCCCTTTAGAACCTGGTTTTGGTGTCACAGTAGGGAATTCTCTTCGCAGAGTATTATTAAGTTCTTTAGAAGGATATGCTATCTGTGGGATTAAAATAGAAGGTGTAGATCACGAATTTTCAACTGTAAAAGGAGTTACAGAAGATGTAACTGAAATCATTTTAAATTTAAAACAAGTTCGTTTTAAAAAGAAAATGGATTCTGAATTTTCAAGTGAAAAAATTGAAGTTCTTATTAAAGGGAAAGAACAATTTACTGCAGGAATGATTGGAGAAGTTACAAACAACTTCGAAATCACAAACCCTGATTTAGTAATTTGTAACATGAACTCTTCTACTAATTTCAAAATAGAACTAAGTATCATAAAAGGTCGTGGTTATATACCTGCTGATGATAATAAATCTCGTGAATTATCTACCGGTTGGATCGCTACAGACAGTATTTTTACTCCAATTAAAAATGTAAAATATACTATCGAAAATACGCGTGTTGAACAACGTACTGATTATGAAAAATTAATCTTAGAAGTTAGCACAGACGGTACTATTCATCCTGAAGATGCTGTAAAACAAGCAGCAAGAATCATGATTCAACATTTAATGTTGATTACTGATGAAAATATCACATTTGATACAGGTGTATCTGAAAAACATGATGTAGTAGATGAGCAAACGCTTAAATTACGTCAAATCTTAAAAACTCCATTGGAAGATTTAGATTTATCAGTTCGTGCATTCAACTGTTTGAAAGCAGCTAAAATCAATAGCTTAAGCGAATTAGTTCAATACGAACAAGATGAATTGATGAAATTTAGAAATTTCGGTCAAAAATCTTTATCAGAAATAGAACAAGTTTTAATCGACAGAGGATTAGGATTTGGAATGGATTTATCAAAAATTAATTTAGATGACCTTTAGTCGTAAAGGTTTTAAAACAAAAAATAACGCATGAGACACGGTGTAAAAAATAATCATTTAGGACGTACAACTCCACATAGAAAAGCTTTGTTAAGAAACTTATCAATTGCTTTAATCGAACATAAACGTATTGTAACTACTTTAGCGAAAGCAAAAGCATTACGTATTTTTATTGAGCCTTTATTAACAAAATCTAAAACAGATACAACTCACCAACGTCGTATTGTATTTAGTTATTTACAAAACAATGATGCTTTAAAAGAATTATTCAGTGTTGTAAATTCTAAAATCGCAAATCGTCCAGGTGGATACACTCGTATCATTAAATTAGAAAGACGTTTAGGGGATGCTGCTGATATGGCAATGATTGAATTAGTTGATTTCAATGAAGTTTACAACGTGAAAACTGTTGTAGGTGAAGAAAAGAAAAAAACTCGTAGAGGTCGCCCTTCTAAAAAAGCAGAACCAAAAGCGAAAGTTGAAGAAGTTGAAGTTGTAGATGCTCCAGTAGCAGAAACTACAACTGATGAGGCAACAGAAGCTTAATCTTCACAAAAATTATATTTTATCAAACTGCATCTTAATGATGCAGTTTTTTTTTGTATGTAATTTTGTAATATCTACTCATTTTTATTCAATAAATAGAATATGTCGTCTATAATATAATTTATGGATGTGAATTGAATTCAATCAACAGTAGAAATCAAATAGGAGTTGTTTAAAACGGGTTTATTTATATTTTCAAAATAAATATGTTCATGTTAAATAGTATCCGCTTTTTTAGCATTGCAAGAATGACACATTGGTTGTAAATTATCTATTTCATTATTACCACCTTTGCTTTTAGGTATAATATGGTCGATTGTCATCATTTCAAAATCTTTGGTATATAAATCTATATGAAAACCACCAGCATTGTTTTTAGCTTTTATTAAATATATTCCTTCTTTGTTGCAACTCTCATTAACGCAAATATTGCCATGATGAAAAAATACCCGTAAACGACGATGGGTAGAAAATTTTGTATGTAACAAGCGGATATCCAACAACTCTTGGAAAGTATATTTATGCCCTAGTATTTGAGGAAATTTAATCATGATTCAGCATTCAAATATCTGTAAAAAAAATGTATTTTCGCGATATGGCGAAAGGGAAAAATTTACAATGTGCATTTTGTTTAAAAGTAAATGAAGATGTACTGATGATTGTGAGTGGAGCAAAAGCGAGTATCTGCAACGAGTGTGTTGAAAATGCTACTAAAATAATAGAGCAAGAATTGGGTAAGTTTGAAGATAAACTCGATGGTAAATCAAATAAGAAACAAGCCGAGCAGACAAAATTTAATTACAAACCTATTGAAATAAATGATTATTTAGATCAGTATGTCATTGGACAAGAAGATGCTAAAAAGGTGTTGAGCGTAGCTATTTATAACCATTACAAACGATTGAACCAAGTAGTGAAAGATGATATTGAAATTGAGAAATCCAATATTATTATGGTAGGTGAAACGGGTTCAGGAAAAACCTTGTTAGCGAAATCAATTGCTAAAATGTTAAATGTTCCTTTTGCAATTGCAGATGCTACGGTTTTTACAGAAGCCGGCTATGTGGGAGAAGATGTTGAAAGTATTTTATCAAGATTATTACAAGCAGCTGATTATGATGTTGAACAGGCTCAGAAGGGCATCGTATTTATAGATGAAATAGATAAATTAGGACGCAAAAGCGACAATCCTTCTATTACCAGAGATGTAAGTGGAGAAGGTGTGCAACAAGGCTTATTGAAACTATTGGAAGGTGCAGATGTATTGGTACCACCACAGGGAGGTCGTAAACACCCTGATCAAAAAATGGTGAAAATAAATACACAAAATATATTGTTTATTTGTGGAGGTGCGTTTGAAGGAATTGATAAAATGATTGCTCGTAGAATTCAAACTTCATCTATTGGATTTAAAACCAATAAAGAAGATGAAAATGTTGAAAAGGATAATTTAATTCAATATGTGAACTCGCAAGATTTACGTTCTTTTGGTTTAATACCTGAGCTGCTCGGGCGTATGCCGGTGGTTACATTTTTAAAATCATTAGATAAAAATGCTCTCCGAAGAATTTTAACAGAACCAAAAAATGCATTAATTAAACAATATACCCGATTGTTTGAGTATGAAAATATTCAGTTAGAAATAACAGATGAAGCATTGGATTATATTGTTGAAAAAGCGATTGAATTTAAACTTGGAGGAAGAGGATTGCGTTCTATTTGTGAATTGGTAATGACCGATGCTATGTATGAATTACCAAGTCAGAAAGATGCTAAACACTTTTCAATATCGTTAGAATATGCAAAAGATAAAATTGAAAAATCAAAATACGCGTATCAAAAAGTAGCTTAAAAAAGATAGCCAATAACAGCTTACATTTTTAAAACGAGTTGTTATTGTGAAGCATGATTTTACAGTATTTTTTTAGTATAAATTTTCATCAGTATTGCCAATGCAAATACAATTATAGAAATTGAAATAAAGGCTGTTTGAGGTCCACATTGGTACCATAAAAAACCGGTTGCCAAGTTTGCTATTAACAAGCCTATGCTATTCAAGCCCTCGTAAAAACCGATTGCAGCTCCCTTGTTTTCTGAAGGAACAGTTTCTACTAAAATGGCTTTTATGATTCCGTTGGTGAATGCATAAAATAAACCATAGAGAATAAATGATATGACAATTGTTGCA
>CANHJA010000110.1 GCA_947460795.1 Bacteroidota bacterium
AAACCTACATCCATCAATTCTTTCACCGCTTTAGGATTGCTGCCATTGGTGTTGATATTAATACTTCCTTTTGAAGTATGTTTTCTTATTTCAATAATACTATCTTTTATAGTTTCCCACATTAAAAGAGGTTCGCCTTCACATCCTTGCCCCCAACTTACAATTGGGAAAGGAGCGGTTTCTAAATGAGGAACAGTATATTCTACAATTTCTTGTGCAGTTGGTTTAAAGGTTAATCGATCATGAGGCGATACAATTTCTTCATCACTAGGTTGAAATGAAATGCAGCCCAAGCAATTGGAGTTGCAAGCCGGAGATGATGGAATTGGGCATTCCCATCTTCCAATAAAGTAGTTTCGAGCAGCTGGGCAACTATAGGTATTGCAGCAAGTTTCAGCCAAATGTTTTACCAATCTGTTGTTTGGATAAGCCGCTGTGAATTTTTGAACACCTTCTTGAATTATAGTGTCATCATAACCACTTTTTTCTTGACGGATATCTTTTTCAATTCGGATGGCTGTAACATAAAATTTATTATCATACCATGCAGAAGCTGTATAACAAAACAAGGGGAGTGTAGGCGCATCTTCCAAAGTTTCATAAGGGGCAATGTATAAACCAGTATAAGCAGGAGGAATAAAAGAGGCTACTGCCCAACCCAATTCACACAAACGAAGTTCACCCGTTTCCACATCCATTCCTATGCCTCGTCTGCCTGGTAATTCATAATGATTTCCACCATCAGGGAGTTCAATCCAATCTGCTTCATCAACTTCTACTGCATCCCAACCACTTCTTCCAAGCGCATATAAACTCGTATCTTCAAAAATATTACCGTTTCCGTCTGAATAAAGTATGTATGGGCGCATGTTCTTTTAGTTTATTGAGTATTGAAATTATTAATGTGTTGAATTGAACTTATTTTTAGAAAATGGGGTTTAAAAATTTGTCAGTGAATTTATATATTCTTTAAATTCCATTAATTTGATTTCATCATAACCATGTTTAACTCTGTATTGAGCGAACGTGCCATTTTTGAATTCAAACGTAAGATAATCGTTTTTTTGAATAACATTTTTCAATTCACTCCATTTTATTTTTTTTGTGAAAATAGGCAATTCAACTTGTATTTTTTCTTTATTGAAAATAACGTATTGTTCTTGAAGCATTCTACTTTCTATCGAAAATAAATAAAGAATCAGTAAGGATACAAAGCCGTATAAGATAGCAGAAATATGTTGGTTTGTTTGTACAAAATGCATGCACGCCATCATTAAAAAACCGGTTTCTAAAATTCTAAATATGCGATTGTTATTAATGTCTAAAAACAATGCTTTTTTAAAAATAGCAAGCAAAATAACCAATATAGAAACCGGTAAAATTCCAACTAAGTACATCCAATTTTCGTTGTATGTTGGCAAATATTGCAAGGCGTAAAATACTAAAAATAAACATGCCATAATGTGCATCGCAATTCGTTGAGATGCATATATTCTAGCTTTTTCATTAATCAATAAATAAAAATAATCGGGTTGGCTATGCATTTGATTTCATAAATAAATTACACATTCTATATAAAATTCTTGCACCCACGCTGGCGTCTATTGAGTCTTGGGAGTCTTCTCCACAACTCACTTCGTTTAAATCAAATGCGATAATTTTTTTACCAGAGTCAACTAGTTTTTTAAATAAATATTGAATTTGTTCTGTTTCAAACCCACCTTGAACTGGGGTTCCCGTGTTTTTACATAATTTAGGATCTAATCCATCAATGTCAAAACTGATATAAACTTGCTGAGGCAATTCATTGATGATGTCGTCACAAATATTTTTCCAAGTTTCTCCTTCATATTGACGCTCTTTGATAGCATGGTCAAAAAAAGTTTTTACTCTTGGTTCATTATTGATAATTTCTAATTCTTCATCACAAAAATCACGAATCCCAACTTGTACTAATTTGCTCATTTCTGGGATCTCTTGCAAAACGTTATACATGATAGAAGCGTGAGAATATTTAAATCCTTCATAGGCATTTCTCAAATCAGCATGTGCATCTATTTGTAAAATACCGAATTCTCCGAATTGCTTTCCGGCAGCTTTCATTAATCCTAGAGGCGTGCTGTGGTCGCCACCAACTAAGGCTACTAATTTGCCTTTGGCATAATAGTTTGTTGCTTGATTAAATATCCAATTGTTTAATTCCACACAACCTTTGTTAATCTCATCTAATTTTTTTTGTAATTGTGCATTGTTGCTGGTTTGTCCTCCTTCACTCAAATCAGAAATAATTAATTCAGCACAATGGCGTAAGAAATCATTTTTTTTCACAATATTTTTGTCCAATTCTGGCATAAAATAACCCTCCTTCCAAAAATCTGCTGCATGCATATCGCACAAATCAATTTGATAAGACGCTTCTTTTATTTTTTCAGGTCCTCTCGCGGTCCCATTTCTATAGGAAACAGTAACCTCCCAAGGAATAGGCATTAAAATTAATTTAGAATTATCTTCACTTGACGGAAGACCAAAGATGTTGTTTTCTGCAAGCCCAATCGAATTTGGGTCGAAATTTGTAATAGCCATTTGTACGGAATGAAAATTGAAATGCAAATCTACAATTCAATTGAAATAATTCATGTATTTAAAGAAGATATTATTGAATAAATTGGCAATATTATTTACGTTCATAATTAAATGTAATAAAATGCTCATATTTTGTATTTAGAGGATTGTATAAATTATATTTGCGATATTAAAATTTCTATATGACAGAAAATTCAGGTTTGCGATTCGATTTGTTTGATATAATAAAAGTTGGGTTGAAATGGAAAAAAATGATAATTGGGATCTCTATTACCGCAGCTTTAGTTGCTGCTGTATTTTTCTTTTTTCAAAAAACATATTACAAAGCTTATGGGCATTTCTTCCCAGCATCTGCGGTTATGAGCGGACGAATAAACTTGTTTAGAGAATCAAATCAGGATTGGATTGATTTTTTTGGTGGCGAAAATGAGTTGGATAGAGCGTATGTTATTGGCAACTCAGCAAATGTGGTTTCTCATTTAATTGAAAAATATAAAATGGCTGACCATTATAAAATAGATGTAAAGAATGATCCACAAGGAAACCAAAAAGTGTATAAACGTTTTGCAAAAAATTATGGTTTGAATCGATCGGGTTTCAAACATCTTGAAGTTACTTTTATGGATGAAAATTCCGATTTGGCTTCACAAATTGTAAATGAAGCGATGAATAAAACGGAATCAGAAATCCGAAAATTATATGAAAATGTCAATCGTCAATTATCTCTTTCGTTAGATATCAGAATGGATTCTGTTTCTAAAGACTTAACAATTATGACTGATTCGTTGGCAAATTTAAGAGTGAAATATGGAATTTATGATTTGATAGCACCAGGTCGTAAAAACTTAATCTCAAGTCAGCCAAAAGGCAGTGGGTTGCAATATGCACAAGGACTAGAAGTAATTCAAAATGTAGAGGAAGTGAAAAATAAATTAACAATGGACAAGGCAAAATATATGTCTTTGTCGAATGAATTTAAAGCAGCTTCTTTTGATGGATTTCCAATGATTCATGTAACGCAGTGGTCAACTCCAGGTGGTCCCAAAGCAGGCCCTATGAGGATTTTAGGTGTTTTGGCTACGTTTGCAGCGGCATTTATTTTTTCATTATTAGTTTCAATAGTGGTGGAAATTTTAAAAACTCAAAAAGCAAGATTTCAATAGAAATGCTCAAAATCTTCAATTTAGAAAAGGGGTTTTTATGGGCGAGCGTCTTCCTTTTTTTTGCTTGCTTGGTGTGCTCATTTATTTTTGACAACTTTTTTATTTTGGCTGTGCCATTTGCATTGGTTGGCCTTGTTTTGTTGCTACAAGATGTGCGATTGTCATTTTATTTAATGTTATTTTTTATCCCTTTTTCATTCAATATTGGGGATGTTTTAGATTTCCCAGATGAAATATTTCAATTGATTTTAACCTTGTTTTTTATCTTTTTTTTATTTCAAAATAGAACCAAAATTGAATTTCGAAAAATAGCATTACATCCACTAATATTAATCATTTTATTGTCTACAATTTGGCTAGCGATTACCGTTTGTTTTTCAACGAATCCATTATTATCATCGAAATATTTGGTAAAAAAAATATGGTACTTAACACCTTTTCTTTTGTTTCCAATCTTCTTTTTTCAAGAAAAAAAAACCATCATTTTTGCATACCAATTAATTGCATTTCCACTTTTTTTACTAACCATTTTAATTACGTATCGTTACAGTTTATTGGGTTTTAGATTTGAAGATGTACAAACTCCTGTAGAGCCATTTTTTCAAAACCATGTTATTTATGGTTCTATGCTTTCGTGCATGATCCCTTTATCCGTAGCAGCTTTGTTTCTTTCTCGCAAATTAAGTGTTCAATGGATAATTGCTTTATTAACGATTATTTCATTGTTAGTAGCAACCTATTTTGCATACTCAAGAGCAGCTTGGGTTGCAGTTATTTTTGCTGCAGGAATTTTTATTTCCATTCGATTGAGAATAGTCCAATTCTCTATTTTAGCTTTTTTTGCATTGGTTTTTGCTGGTGTTATTTGGCTCTCTACAAACAATACTTATTTGACTTATAAACCTAAAATGGACAAAACGATTATGCACGAATCGCTTGAGGATCATATTATGGCTACTATTCAAGGAACTGATATTTCATCAGCTGAGCGCTATTATAGATGGATTGCAGCATTGAGAATGAGTCAAGATTATCCCGTTTTTGGTGTTGGTCCGAATAACTGGTACGATAATTATAAAAAGTATACCATCTCTTCATTTAGAACTTGGGTGAGCAGAAATCCCGAGAAATCGACCTCTCACAATTACTTTCTATTTATGATAGTTGAGCAAGGCTATCCAGCTATGATTTTATATGCAACGTTGATATTTGCTATCTTTTTTTATTCCCAAAAAATATATCATAAACTACATGATCGATTTGATAAAATAGTCGTTATCTCTGTGGCATCAATGTTAGGGGCGTTATTTATTAATAATTTTTTCAGTGAGTTATTAGAAACCGATAAAATTGGAAGTTTATTTTATTTTGGAATTGCTATATTGGTTGTCATGGGCTTTAAGGCAAATAAAAATACCATTATTAAATCAACTCTATAATGGATAATCTAGAAATAAAATATCAAGAATGCTTGAATTATATTTTTGAGAAACTGCCAATGTTTACTCGAGTAGGGGCTGCGGCATATAAACCCAATTTAGATAATATTATTTCGTTGTGCAATGCCATAGGAAATCCTCATTTGCAATTTAAATCTATTCATATAGCAGGAACCAATGGTAAAGGGAGTTGTAGCCACATGTTAGCTGCTGCTTTACAATTGAATGGGTATAAAACAGGCTTGTATACAAGTCCACATGTAATTGATTTTCGTGAACGAATTCGAATAAATGGGATTGAAATACCTAAAGAAAATGTGATTCACTTTATTGATGAAACGAAGTCTCTCATTGAAACTTTACATCCTTCTTTTTTTGAAATTACAGTGGCCATGGCCTTTCATTATTTTGCAAAAGAAAAAGTTGATATCGTTTTGGTTGAAGTAGGATTGGGTGGTTTGTTAGACAGTACGAACATTATTACTCCTGAAGTATCTGTTATCACAAATATTAGTAAAGATCATACAAATTTATTGGGAAATACAATCGAAGAAATTGCTACTCAAAAAGCAGGAATAATTAAAGACAATGTGCCTGTTGTTATTGGCGAAACGCAATTGGAAACCGAAAAAATATTTTTCTCAAAAACCATTCATCAACACAGTCAAATATTTTTTGCAGATAAATTATATACTGTTGTACACCATGAAATAATAGAAGGTAAAATGAAACTAAAAATCATGAATTATACTACGTTAAGTATTCAGGATTATTGGTTGGATTTGATGGGCGAATATCAAATTAAAAATATAAAAACAGTTTTGACTACCATTGATGTATTAAAATCGTTGGGTTGGAAAATAAACAATGATGTCGTAATGAATGCATTGTCTAAAACAAAAAAAACGACTGGGCTCAAAGGCAGATTTGATGTAGTTTCAGAAAAGCCCAAAATAGTATTTGATGTTTCTCACAACGAGGCAGGAATATCGGAGCTCGTAAAACAACTCGGGAAATTGAAATATGAAAAATTATATATTGTTTTAGGTTTTGTTAGCGATAAAGATGTTCAAAAAGTATTGTCAATGTTTCCGAAAAACGCTTATTATTTTTTTAGTCAAGCTCAAATTCCTCGAGCATTGCCATATCTTGAATTGCATAAAATAGGAATTGAAAATCATTTGAATGGGGAAGCAATTTCGACCATTGCCGCGTCTTTACAACAGGCTAAAAATTTAGCAAATCAATCAGATGTGATTTTAGTAACTGGTAGTTTTTTTAATTTAGAAGAAGCCTATCATTTAATTTGAGTAATTAATTTTGAATTATTAGTTTTGAATAATGAATGAACATTTACGGATGTTATTTTTATAAATGAAATTTTATGGCCAAGAAAAAAAATAATTCTATTAAAGTAAGCGAGTCGAATACCCCAAAAATAGTTGAAAAGGTTGAAGTTTCTGAATTGAAACCACTCACTTTTTTTGATAAGTTGGTAAATGGTTATGTACCATATGTCATTATTTTTTTAATGAGCATCATGCTTTATGCCAATACTTTTAAGCACCAATTTGCTTTAGATGATGATATTGTGATTTGTAAAAATGAATATGTTTTGCAAGGGATGAAAGGTATGCCTTCCATTTTTAGTAAAGATTTATTTACTAGTTTTTATAACCAAATGAATACTACCGCGCAACTTTCTGGAGGCAGATATCGTCCATTGTCAGTAGCTAGTTTCGCTTTGGAGCAAGAGTTAATTGGTAAAATGGAATTGCCCGATTCGATTACTAGTATCAACGATGATAATAGTAGAAGAATTGCAACCAATCAATATCTTGATAGTTTTTTAAAAACTAAATGGGACGAAAATAACAATGGAGTAGGGGATGTTGGTGAGGATTTAAATGAAGACGGTATTTTTAATGATAAAGACACACGTGTTAAAGGATTTCAATTAAGACATGTTAATAATGTTTTATTATATGGATTGTCGGTAAGTATGCTGTTTTTGTTTTTAAGTACTGTTGTATTTAAACGAAATAAAATAGCAGCTCTGATAATATCCTTGTTGTTTTTAGCGCATCCAATTCATACAGAAGTTGTGGCGAATGTAAAAAGTAGAGATGAAATATTGTCAATGTTTTTTATGATACTAACGCTGTTTTTAGTGCATCAATTAGAAAAAAAGGCTAACAGCATGAAGTATATAGTATGGAGTTGTATCACGTTTTTGGCGGCATTATTATCCAAAGAATATGGAGCTACTTTGCTATTGTTAATTCCATTGTCATTGTATTTATTTTCTGATAAGAAATTGGAAAATTCGATATATATCAATTTATTTATAGGCCTAGGGTTGACTTTTATCTTGTATTTAATGATGCGTTCGCAGGCTGGGCCACTAATAGCTAAAAATGTTTTACAAGAAAAAGAAATC
>CANHJA010000111.1 GCA_947460795.1 Bacteroidota bacterium
AACTCGTACATCTGAGTTTTTAACACATCCTGTGTTTAATTCTCATCACAGCGAAAGCAAAATGATGCGTTATATAAAATCATTGGAAGATAAAGATTTAGCGTTAAATCGCTCGATGATTTCTTTAGGGAGTTGCACTATGAAATTAAATGCAGCCACTGAAATGATTCCTGTGAGCAGTCCTTATTGGGGATCAATACATCCATTTGCACCAAGCCATCAATGGCAAGGCTACCATGAAATGATCGCTTCTCTTGAAAAAGATTTATCTGTAATTACTGGTTTTGATGCTTGTAGTTTGCAGCCCAATTCGGGAGCACAAGGGGAGTATACTGGTTTATTAGTCATTAAGGCGTATCACGAAAGTCGTGGAGATCATCACAGAAATGTGATCATTATTCCTATTTCTGCGCATGGAACCAATCCTGCATCTGCAGCCATGTGTGGTTTCAAAATTGTTATTGTTGCTTGTGATGATAAAGGAAATATAGACATGAACGATATGAAAGCAAAGGTGGAGGAAAATGCTGCAAACCTTGCTGGATTAATGGTTACATATCCATCTACACATGGAGTATTTGAAGAAACAATAAAAGATATTTGTGATTTAATTCATCTAAACGGTGGACAAGTATACATGGATGGTGCAAATATGAATGCGCAAGTAGGATTAACAAGCCCTGGTCATATTGGTGCGGATGTTTGCCATTTAAATTTACATAAAACGTTTGCCATTCCGCATGGTGGTGGTGGACCTGGTATGGGGCCAATTTGTGTAAAATCACAACTTGCTCCTTTTTTACCAACTCATAAAGTAATTCCTACAGGAGGAGAAAATCCGATTCATGCTGTGAGTGCTGCTCCTTATGGCAGTGCGAGCATCTTGTTGATTTCGTATGCGTATATTAAAATGTTAGGCGCAATTGGTTTAAAAAAATCAACTCAATATGCCATCTTAAATGCAAATTATATGAAAGCGCGTTTAGAAGGAGATTATAAAATTTTATATACAGGAATCAATGGGACTTGTGCACATGAATTTATTGTAGATTTACGACCATTTAAATCATCGGTTGGTATAGAAGCAGAAGATGTTGCTAAACGATTGATGGACTATGGTTTTCATGCACCAACGATGTCTTTCCCAGTGGCAGGAACGTTAATGATAGAGCCTACAGAAAGTGAAGATAAAGCCGAGTTAGATCGTTTTTGTGATGCCATGCTTGCTATTAGAAAAGAAATTGAAGCGGTAGAAAATGGTACAGCAGATGCAAAAAATAATGTTTTAAAACACGCTCCTCATACCCAATTTACAATTACTGCCGATGAATGGACTCGTCCGTATTCTCGCCAAACAGCAGCATTTCCTTTACATTGGGTGAAGGCTAATAAGTTTTGGCCAACTGTGAGTCGCGTAAACAATACAGCAGGTGATAGAAACCTAGTTTGTACTTGTGAGCCAATTGAAAGTTACATGAGTTAAAAATGATATTCGATATCAGATGTTTGATGTCAGGTATTTGATGTAATGTGTATAAAAAAACGAGCTGAATATTCAGCTCGTTTTTTTATATCCAATTTGTTTTAACTAAAGAAATACCGTCAATAGTAATGGGCTTGTATGGTATTACCTTCCAATATTTTCAAGTAATAAAGTTGCTTCTTCAGCACCCCAATTAGGTAAAAGTGGGTTGCTATAATCAGCTGTTTTAAATTTTTCGATGGCTTTTAATACATTTATTTTTACAATTTCTACTTTTTCTGGGGTTTCCTTTATTAAAAGATTATTGTACGCCGCTGTTAAATAATATACTCGAGGATTTTCTGAGTTTGTGTTTCTAGCATATTCCAAAGAAGATAAAACTTCATTGATCATTTGTTTATTTAACTTACTATCCATCAGTTTAAATTTTGCTGATAAAACAGCAAATTCTTCGTTCGCATTTCCATTAATAATATTGTTTGCGGATGCTAAATAAGTTGGTCTGAATTCTTTTTTCTCACTGATGGTAGATAACTTTAAATATCCATATGCTTGATAATATCGAGGGATCCAAACGGGTTGAGTTTTGATGTTTTTATTATTGAAATAATTAATTCCAGATAAAATATCGCTTTCAACGGTGCTGTTTATAATTTTATTTATATGAATAAGGTGTTGTTTGTTTTCTTCTTTTTTTATAGAATCTGCAGCAATATTTGCTTTGGAATTATTCGAAATTTTAGAATTCTTTGATTTATTTTTCTTTATTTTTTCTTTTTTTTCGGCATTGGCATTCGCAATACTAAAAAATACCGCAACAATTAAAATATAATATTTCATTTGAATTTTTTTTGACAAGAACAAATATCTACATTCCTTTTTAATAAAAAAAGTTAAAAAGGGTTAAATTGTACTTGGTTTATAATTTCAGGTCTTTAATGTAGTTTTTGCAATAAGATTTTATTGTAGTTAATAAAGATTTGGTCATACTTTTAAGTTTTGGTGCTTAATTTGTAAAAGATTAATTTTGTTAGTTCTTTTATATCAATACTATATTTTGTATGCAGTGCTTGTTATGAAGAAAAACAGATTATATGAAAAAAAATAACGATCATTATACTCCAAATTATAAACGCTCTAACTTTGTATTTAATAACATGAAAACACATATTCTATATTTCTTAATTTTCATTTTTCAATTAATATCTAATAATAGTTTTGCCCAAGAAGCGAGTGATAATTGGGAGTACAATAGAAATAAAAAATACATGTTTATTGATTATGAAAATAATAAAATAAATAATGTTAAAATATTAGCTCCATTTTTCAAAAGATTACAAAAATTAAAAAAAACAAAAAAAGGGCAATTAAATATTGTTCATATTGGAGACTCTCATATTCAAGCCGATTTAATATGTAAAGTTGTAAGGCAAGGATTTCAAGATTATTTTGGAAATGCAGGTAGGGGATTGGTATTTAGTCATCAACTAGCAAAATCGAATGCACCAAGTGATGTATTTTCTAGTTCAAATGTAATTTGGAAACACAATAGATGCGCACACCCTGAAGTAAATACGTTGCATGGTATATCTGGATTTGGGATTCATAGTAGTAACGAAAATGCCAATATTACTTTAAATATTAAAAATGACTTAGTGGATTTTAAATTTGATAAAATTCAATTGTTTTTAGGAGATGATAATAGTTCGTATTCTTTACGAACATCTAATGATGCTCGAAGTTATAATTTTGAAACTAAAGTAGATATAGACACACCTTCTAGCACAATATTTTTAGATTCATTGACAACTGAATTTTCCATTTATAAAAATAAAAGGAATCATCAAGATTCAGAATTGTTTAGTTTTTATGGGGCTTCCTTATCAAAAAAAGATTCGTCAGGAGTAATATATCACAATGTGGGTTGTAATGGAGCTCAATTCTGGCAGTTTTCGAAAAGTAAATTATTTTTCAATCAGTTAAAAGCACTCAAAGGAGATCTATATATTTTATCATTCGGCACAAATGAAGCGCAGAATTCCAAAATTGTTACAGATTCTTTGATAAATCAAATTGATATTTTTGTAAAAAATATAAAAAGAATAAATCCAAATGCAGTTATTCTTTTCACAATGCCACCTGGATCTTATTTCCAAGCAAGAGAACCGAACAAAACATTGAAGACAGTAGCCAATGCGATTCAATTTTATTGTCTTAATAACAGCTATTCTTATTGGGATTTATATAGTATAACTGGAGGTTTTCAAGGAGCGAAGATGTGGAATAATAATAATTTAATGGCGAAAGATTTAGTTCATTTTACAAAAGATGGTTATAATTTACAAGGGAATTTATTATTAGAGGCATTAGTCAAATCCTACAATATATATGACAGAGAGAATCCTTATATTATTATTAATAAAGGATCTAAGGGAAGTAAATAATAATTTAAAATTGTAAATATATTGGCATTACTGGTGTGCTAGATTTGAACTGCGAATAGCAAATTAAAAACAGTATAAAAATACAAATTAGCAATGTGACATTTGCTTTATGTAGATTTTTCATTACATACTTATCAATTAAATTCTCAGGTATAAAATGTAAGATATATGCAAATAGCATCATTAATAGTACACTTTTATAGTTTGCAATGAAAGATGGGATCAATTCAATAGAGAAATTAAATAATATCTGATGAATCATTACTTGAGCAGTATGTAAATTTTCTGCTCTAAAAAAAATCCATGCAATATTCACAAAGATAAAAGTTAATATAGCTGATAAATAAATATAGACTGCTCTGTTTGTAACCAGTTTATATTTTTCAATTATTGAAAGATATGTTTTGTGTATAATTAAACCTACTCCATGTATTGCTCCCCAAATAATAAAATTGACGCTACCTCCATGCCAAAGCCCACCAAGTATCATAGTTGTCAATAAATTAATGTTGGTCCTTAAATTACCACGTCTGTTGCCTCCAAGGGCAGCAATGTATAAATAATCTTTAAGCCACTGCGATAAAGAAATATGCCATCTTTTCCAAAACTCAGATATATTTTTACTCTGATAAGGAGAATTGAAATTTTGTGGAATATTAATTCCTAGCCATTTAGCAATACCAATAGCGATGTCGCTGTAGCCACTAAAATCACAATATATGACTATGGCATAGCAAAAAACGCCCATTATATTTTCAATACCTGAATACCTTGACGGGTCATCAAAAATATAATTTACATAATTTAAAGTAAGGAAATCTGAAATTATTAATTTTTTAAATAATCCAGTAAGAATTAAATAATATCCTTTTGTAAAGTCTTCATTGCTTACATTATATGGTTTGTAAAGTTGTGGTATAAAATCCTTCGCACGTACTATAGGACCCATAACTAATTTAGGAAAAAATGATAAAAACAATAAATAGTTAACATATTTTTTTTCAGGAACAAATTCACCTTTATAAACATCAATAATATAACTTATGTTTTCAAATGTATAAAATGATATGCCAACCGGGAGTATGATGTTCAGTAAATGAAAATGGCCATCCATATATTCATTAAGTATACTCAGGAAAAGATTTGTATACTTAAAGTATACTAGTAATCCCAAGTTTGCTAGTATACTTATTCCTAATGTGATTTTTTTATTAAATGTATTTTTTTGTTTGTAAATCAAATTGGATAATAAGAAATCGACAATGGATGAGGCGATAACTAGTATTACAAAGCTGCCGCTGGCTTTGTAAAAAAAATACAAAGAAAATAAACTGACAACTATACTTCTGCCATTTATTTTATTTCTAAGTAAATAATAACAACAAATAAAAGCTACAAAAAAATAAATAAAAAATCCATTGCTAAAAAGCAAAGGATTTTTTTCATCATACAAAAATTGATTCAAGAGGTAGTCAATATTGAACATAGATTTAAGCGTTTAATTATTTGCGTTTTTTTAAAATGTCATTGTATAAAAAATCCCCTATTACTTTAGCGCCTCTGGAGTTAGGGTGTATATAGTCTTTATTAGCCAGACTTGGATTCATATTGGCCCAGTTAACAATGGAGCCTTCACCACCCATACTTGAATATAAATTGTAGAAATACATTTTATTTTTATAAGCTAATTGCGCTTGTGCATACACTAAATTATTTAAACCTTTTGCAGATTCCCATTTTCCATTATAAAAAAAAGCACGATCTCCTGAACCTATCAGTAAAAAATCGGTGTTAGGCATTGCAGTTTTTATATTACTTAAACATTCGTTCATTTTGTTGTAATACCAATCGTAATTTAAATCGTTTGGTCTAAATAATAAATTTACTCCATATTGAAATACAATGAGATCATAATAATGTTGGCTGTCAATTGAACTTAATAAATTAGACTGTATTTGTGACAATTCTAAGCCTGTTATTCCCCTAAAAGATAAATTGTCAATGATTATACCGTCTTCAGATTCAATAGACACTCCATAAATTGGCACATTTTTATTTTGTATAGCTATATTTATTTTATTACTATTATCTTTTTCTAATAGTATAGAATTGAATATTTTATCAGCATATAATTTTTTAGTTGAATTATTTACTAAAACATTAAAGCTATCTTGAGAATATCCACATAGTAAATATTTTAAATACGGTTTTTTATTCGTAGAGTCTTTGGTAGTATTGTCAGCATAACTCACTTCTCCATTTGAGCCATAATAGCAATTACCTGATAGAAATAAAGGTGCTTTTAATTTGTTATCTTTAAATGAGGCTTTCATCCATTCTCCCTTCCAGTTATGAGTCACAGTTGCCCTAAATTTGGAGGTAATAGATTGGATAGGTACAAAACCAACTCCAAAACTATTACTCATTTTTTGAAAATTATCTCTAACAGTACCGGTAATCAGATCTCCTTCTATCATGCTATCTCCAAGCCAAGCAATTCTGATTTTACCTGTATGATTTTTCTTTATTTTCTCTAATTTATTTAGAAGTTTTGATATGTAATTATAGGAGTCATTTTTGGTATAATTATTAATAATATGTGCTTTATTAAAATTATTGATACTAATATTAGAGCTATTTGATTGAATATTTGAAATGATTTTCTTTGAAGGCTCTGTATTTGTTTTTATAATATCGGAAATAATATTAACACTTGAAAATGGGGATTTTAATTTTAAATAATAGTAATCAAAAAGTGAATGAATTAATAAAACTAAAAAAATGGATACAATCAGTATTATTGGTTTTTTATTAGAATTCATAAATATAATTTACAATTAGCATAATTTTAATGAGGAGATTATTTGGGTTACTCTTTTGTACCAAATAGCAGGTTGTTCACTATAATTATTTTCAGATATTGTTTTTATCCATTCTATACAATTATTACTCGTTTTTAATTTGGAATAATATTTTTTACGAGTCATTAAATTGCAGAAATCAATAAAAGATTCTTTTGCATTGTTGTATTGTTTGTATCTACTTTTTATTTTATGGGTTTTGTACAAATTATTACGACCTTCTATGCCAAAAAAATTATTTAATCTTTTGGCAGATTTTCCTTCACCTATCGATGATTCTAATAAAGAAATACTTAATATAACACCAGATGGGATATGATATACAGCAGATAAACTATCACATAAATGTTTATATTTATTCTTATACATTATCGTTTTGTTGTTTGCAAAACATACATTGTTTAAAAATAACATTACACATATTATGGGAATAATTTTAAATACTAGTATTCGATATGTTGAACTGAAAACCCTTTTTGCATTCCATAGAATGGGGATGTTAATAAAACTGCTTAAACCTTTTAAACGCATAACTTTGATTTCTTTAATAAACAATAATTGTACGAATATACAATTTTTAAATAATTATTAAATGCTAGTTTCAAAATCTATGTACTTACCATAAAAAAGGCCTGCTGGTAAGCAGACCTTTCTATTCAGTGACCTCGTTAGGATTCAAACCTAAGACCTTCTCATCCGTAGTGAGACGCTCTATTCAGCTGAGCTACGAAGCCATTTTGGGAGTGCAAATATATGAATTACTTTTGTGACTTCAAAAAAAAACATTAAAAATATAAAAAATGCAAAT
>CANHJA010000112.1 GCA_947460795.1 Bacteroidota bacterium
GAATTCACTTTGGTGAACGGTAGCTCCATACACAATATTTTTATTGCCATCAGTTGTAATTTTCTTTTCTTTCCCAGCTACATTTTGAAGATATAGGTTGTTGTTTACTGTATAAGCTAATTGTGTTTTTTTAGATTCAAAAAATAAATTTTCAGCGTCTTTTTTGTACGTTAACGATCGCAAAGGTTCGTATCTCGAAGTTGAAATTTGATACACTGAATTTTCATTCATAAAATAAAATTCTTGTTCATTAACCCACTCAATTGCTGGCAATGATTTTAATTTCAAATTAGCAATTTGATTTAATCTATCCAATGTAACCACGGTGTCAACCGCTCCAGTTGCAGGATTGGTTGCTACAAACCCTTTAAAATTTTCGGTAGAAATAGCTTGCGCATATTTTTCAGTACTGCCCATCCACTTCAATTGCTTTACATTTTTTATAGCAAACGTTGAACCCAAGCCCAAAACTGCCTCTTGCATGGTAAAGTTTTTTTGCTGTGCAAATAGCGTAGAGCTAATAAATAAGACGAATACTAATAACTGTTTTTTCATGTTTATTTTTTTAAGATTCAAAGTTCATTAATTGTTCAAATAGGGTTTCATATTCGGGTTGAATAGCCGAAATTTTATACTGAATGCTGTTGTAATCCGCTTCTGTTTTTTGAAAGATTGTTGGATTAGAGTATGTTGTAGGATCCGCTAACAAAGCTTCTAGTCTTGCTTTTTCGGCATTGTGCGCATTCATTTCCTCTTCTAGCTTAGCAAATTTTTGACGCAATCTTTTTTCTTCTTTATTTATAATTTTCGATGTTTGTGTTTCTACTTTTGGAGTTTCAACCACTTTAACTTCTTCTTTCTTTTTATTACTTTCTACTGAATTCTGTTTACTTCCTAATGCTTTCAACTCCTCTTCTTTCTTCTTTTTAAACAACATCCATTCGTCATAGGTTCCATCAAAAATATTGATTTTACCATCTATAATTTCCCAAATTTTATTGGCAGTATTTTGAATAAAATAACGATCATGTGATACCAAAACATACGTTCCTTCGAATAGGTTCAACGCTTGTATCAACATATTAACAGAAGTAATATCTAAGTGATTGGTAGGCTCATCCAGTAGTAAATAATTCGCTTTGCTAATAATGGTTTTGGCTAAGGCTACACGCGCTTTTTCACCTCCAGAAAGCACCCTGATTTTTTTATATACATCGTCTCCTTTAAATAAAAAGCAACCTAACAATTCACGCAATTCGGGTTCTGTTTTTCCACTTCCACAATGTTTCAACTCATCTAAAATATCTCCATTGGCATTTAAATCATCCATTTGGTGTTGTGCATAAAACGACAATTGTGCGTTGTGCCCCATTACCACTTCTCCCCCACAATTTTCTGTCATGGCAATCAAACGAAGCAAGGTAGATTTACCTTTTCCATTGGCACCAATTAATGCAATTTTATCTCCTCTGTTTATTTCAGCAGAGGTATGATCTAGGATATTTAATTCGCCATAATTTTTTGAAATATCAAGCAAGGTAGTTACAATTTTCCCTGGCGTTATTCCTGGTTGAAAACGGAAATTAATTTTTGCAGACTCACTCAACGGCGCATCAATTTTATCCATTCGATCTAATTTCTTAACCAAACTTTGTGCTTGCTTGGCCTTCGATGCTTTGGCTTTAAAACGTTCTATAAAACGTTCTTGTTGAGCAATATAATCTTGCTGATTTTCAAATTCACGTTGTTGAAACTCCGTTCGAATTTCTTTTTCTGTTTCGTAATAAGAGTAATTTCCAGAATAATGATTTAAGGTTTGTTGAGAAATTTCAACCACTTTAGTCACCATTCTATCCAAGAAATAACGGTCATGCGATACAATGATAACAGAACCTTCATAACTCATTAAATATTTTTCAATCCACTCAATGGAAGGTAAATCCAAGTGATTGGTAGGCTCATCCAGCAATAAAATATCTGGATTTTTCAAAATCATTTGAGCCAACAAAACCCGCATTCTCCATCCACCCGAAAATTCAGTAAAGCCACGCGTTAAATCTTTGGTTTGAAAACCCAAACCTTCTAAAACTTCTGCAGCTTTATATTCCATTTCATATCCGCCAGCAACTTCAAAATCGTGGTATAAATCGGCCAACTTATTCAGTTTCTTTTCATCTTCCGAAATTTCCAATTCAACTTCTAACGCTTTAATTTCTTTTTGCACTTGCAAAGCCCTTTCAAACGCATACATGGCAACTTGATGAATGCTATCGGGCGTTTCCAAACTTTGTAAATCTTGATGAAAGTAGCCTATCGTTAAGGTTTTACTTCTGTTTACCTGACCTTGGTTAACTGTATATTCTCCGATTAAAATTTTCAATAAAGTCGATTTCCCGGTTCCATTAGGGCCTATTAATCCAATGCGCTCACCATGATAGATATGCCAAGAGGCTTGATCTAAAATTTTTCTGGCTCCAAATTCAAATGTGATATTATTTAACGATAGTAACATAAGCCGCAAATGTAATATTTCCATTGCGAAGTACTTTAATTATTACAAATTAATAATTATTAATTACAAATAAAAAAGGCGTTTCTACCCGTTCTAAAAACAATTTGCAAAGTAGGACCTAACGAAAAGGCAGTTTATTGACTCACTATGAACGATTCGGTTCAATTAAATCCCATAAATTACCATATAAATCAGCAAATACAAGTACTTTCCCAAATGCTTCAACGCTGGGCTCTCTGATAATTTTGATATTGTGCTGAAGTAAATTTTCGTAATCTCGTTGCAAATCGTCGGTATGTAAAAACAAAAATACGCGCCCACCCGTTTGGTTACCCACAGCTTTTTTTTGCTCCTCGGTTGATGCTTCAGCCAACAACAATTTACATCCTTCGGAGTTAGGAGGTGCAATCACAACCCATCGTTTGGTTTCAGATAATTGAGTATCCTCAATTAACGTAAAGTGTAATTTATGGATGTAAAAAGCAATCGCTTCATCATAATTATCAACCACCAAAGCAATTTGAGCTAAATATTGTTTCATCCTCTTTCGATTTTTAAATTGTTCAAATATATCTTTATTTTTATACTTTTGTTGAATCAAATGTTGGAAGTTTTAAAACAATATATTGTAAGCAAAGTATCCCTTTCGGAAGAAGAGGTAACGAAGATATTGGCGTGTTTTAAGCAAAAAAAACTTCGTAAAAAACAATACCTGCTGCAAGAGGGCGATGTTTGTCATTTTATAGCATTTATAGCCAAAGGTTGCTTGCGACTTTACCGAGTTGATGACAAAGGAAACGACCACATCGTTCAATTTGGATTTGAAAACTATTGGATGTCTGAAAGAGAAAGTGCTTTTTCTCAAAAACCTACGCAATATTGCATTGATGCCATTGAAGACAGTGAAATTTTGGTTTGCCAAACGACAGATTTTATGCGCATTCAAAAAGAGATACCAGCGTTCGAAAAAATGATGATTGACCTACAATCAAAAAACTTTGGAATCATTCAAAAAAGAATCAATTCCGCATTGAGTTATACTGCAGAAGAAAAATACCATGAGTTGTTGCATTTTCAACCCGAAATTATACAACGAATACCCTCTACGATGATTGCAGCCTACTTAGGCATTAGCAGAGAAACATTGAGTAGAATTAGAAATCAAGTAAATAAAAAATAAACAACCCAAAACCGCAATTCCGATGCTGCATCGGAAAAGAATGAAGCAATCTAGGTTTTGCTTTTAGGGTTTACTTAGACTGCTTCATTCTTCGCAGTGACGTCCATATAAAAATGCTGCTTCGAAATATTAAAACAGGCGCAGTGTCGTTCCCAAATAGTTACTTATCACTCGATCTACAGCGCTGTACTTCACGTGAGCAGCGCTGTACTTTCAGTGAACAGTGCTGTACTTTCCGTGAACAGCGCTGAACTTTCCATGAACAGCGCTGAACTATTGGTGATTTGTGTGTTGAGCTAACAATTTGAGTTGCTCAAAGCGACAGAATTTAAATGCGAAGGCATGGAGTCTTCGCATAACAATTATAAACAAGCTTTTGTGACTATTGTTTTCTTTTGTGGTAATAATTGTTTTAAATTAAGGCATAAAAAAATCCCGATTTAAATCGGGATTTTGTGCTCAGAACAGGAATCGAACCTGCACATCCTTGCGAATACAAGATTTTGAGTCTAGCGCGTCTACCAATTCCGCCATCTGAGCTCGAAGTGAGGTGCAATATTACATCATTTCATTTAATCTTTCTAAAATTCTGTTTAAATATTTTTTCTTGTAGTAGTAGTCTTTCAATTTTTGTTTATCGCTATCGGTAATTTGAAGTTCATCCATTTCAAAAAAAACGGCTACTTCTTCATAAATCAAGGTTTCTTTTTCAACTACTGCCAATTGAATAGCTGCTAATTGAGATGCATCTTTATCAAACTCAAGTTCCATTAATTGCTCATTGATATCCATCATTTCTCCTAAAAACTGTGGAGGCAATACCTGTTTCTCTTCGGTATTTAAAATGTTGTTTATCGTTAAGTAATAGGCCAAGCGTTGATCAGCATGATCTAATATTTTTTTTGCTTTATTAATTTCTGATGACATCATCAACGCCTTTTCTTGCGCATTCGAGTTGTCTAATGAAAAGTGATCTGGATGAAATTCCTTACTCAATTCATAGTATTTTTTTACATTATATGCTTTGTTCACTTTGAGTGAAACAGGCATGCCAAACAATTCAAAATAGTCCATCGTGTTTTACTTATATTTGCAATCCTAAAAATAATTATGCAATGATACGAATAGGAATTGTAAGAGAAGGTAAAACACCACAAGATAATCGTACGCCATTTTCACCTAAACAGTGCAAAGAAATTCAAGAACAATATCCTGCAGTTAAATTCATCATTCAACCTTCGCCTATTCGTTGTTTTCAAGATATTGAATATCGAGAGCAAGGGCTCACATTGCAAGAAGATTTAACGGAGTGTGATATTATTTTTGGTGTAAAAGAAGCGTTGATTGATACTTTAATTCCGAATAAAACCTACTTGTTTTTTTCTCACACAAAAAAAGCGCAACCATATAATAAAAAGTTGATGCAAGCATTGATTGAAAAAAACATTCGATTGATTGATTATGAATGTTTAACGCATGACAATGGGCACCGAGTGGTAGGTTTTGGATTTTGGGCAGGTGTAGTAGGTGCGCACAATGGCTTATTAGAATATGGCAAAAAAAATAATTCATATCATTTAAAGCCTGTCTATACATTCAAAAACTTCCAAGAATTAAAAGAGTCGTATGAAAACTTTTTAATGCCTCCAATAAAAATCGTATTGACAGGTTCTGGGCGAGTAGCCACAGGAGTTTTAGACATTTTACAATATTTAGACATTGCAGAAGTTGATCCAAATGATTTTTTAAATACGCAGTATGAATATCCTGTTTTTACACATTTAAAAGGGCGAGATTTATATGGTAGAAAAGATGACAGTTCATACAATCGAGAAGATTTTCATGCACATCCAGAAAATTACACTTGTTTGTTTAAGCAGTATGCAGAAAAGGCGGATATATTAATGAACGGAATTTATTGGGATAAAGATATTCCTCGATTATTTGAAGTAAATGATGTTCAAAACCCTGCTTTTAATTTATCGGTTATATCTGATATTACTTGCGATGAAAATGGATCGGTACCCATTAATTTAGGCGCTACAACCATTGCAGATCCTACGTATGGTTTCGATAGAAAAACACTGAATAAAGTAGCTGCTCATCAAAATACAAAAGAAACAATTGATGTGATGGCTGTAGACAATTTACCGAATGAGTTGCCTCGAGATGCCTCTAAATATTTTGGGGGATTTTTACAAACGTATATTTTACCTGACTTAATTTCTGGAAATCGAAGTGGCGTAATAGAACGAGCAACGATTTGTGAAAATGGCAAACTAACTCCATTATTCGAATACTTAAGTGATTACGCTTATTCGTAATCTGGCGAATTCATTTTTTGAATGAATATGAATTGAGATGTTTCTTGATTTACTCCTCCCCTTCTAACTCTGAGGCACCATTTTTAGACCCCATGATGATGTTGTAAATTTTAAGTGGTTGCTGGTAAATGCTTTTATTAAATCGATTTCCCAATACAATCACCGTAAAGTTATCTTCTATAAAGCGATAAAAACAGGTATTGTTTCCATGCCACCATCCGTTGTGAAATACGATTTTCATTCCATCAGGGTAGTTTAACATTCTCCATCCTAAACCATAATTTTTCACACCCGGATTTTCAAAACTATATGGCTTAAAGGCTTCTGCCAAAGTAGATTTTTTAATTAATTTCCCTGAATACAACGCTTGATCCCATTTATACATATCTCTCACAGAGCTGTATGTTCCTTTATCACCCCATACACCATCAAAATGCATTTCTGGCTCTTTCGTCCATCGATAGTTGTAACAAAATGAGGCAGTACAAACGCGCTCTTTATTTGGATCCAATACAAAAGTATTTTTCATATCTAATGGATTGAACACAAATCGTTTCATAAAATAATCGAATTTCATTCCTGAAACACTTTCAACAATCGTAGCAAGAATAGCATAGTTAGAGTTGCAATACCTAAAATGAGTATTGGGAATGAAAGTTAATTTTGGCTTTTTGGTAGCAAAAAAATCAACTACATCGTCGTTATTAAAATATTTTTTGTCTTTAGGCTTGGTCATTAAATGAATATAATCTGGCAATCCACTTCTGTGATTCAACAACATACGAATCGTAATTTCCTTATATGGGAAAGAAGTAATATATTTTGAAACATTATCATCCAAATGTAATAATCCTTTGTCTTTCAATAATAAAATAGCCCCTGAAGTTAATGTTTTGGAAGTGGACGCCAATTGACTTTGGGTTTCTGGACTCCACATAGCGCCACTTTCCTTCTGGCTTACGCCAAAATATCGCTCATATAAAACCTTGCCTTTATAGCCAATAAGAACACTCCCATTGAAACCCGCCTTCACTTGATTTTTGTAAAATGTATCTAAATTCCAGATCATTTGTTTGAACTCAGGCGCTGTGGTATCATTGTACTCAATTTTTACTTTACCAAATTTAGGTGCACTGTCTGGTGTTGGCGAAGCATCTCCTTTAATGTTACATGATAAGAAGATATAAATTAGAGAAAATGTATATGTTAGTTGTTGAAATCTTTTTTGCATTGCAACAAAGTTAATTTTTTCATTAAAAAAAAATTGTTAAATTTATTCAGATAGGTGTTAATAACAATTGAAGGATTTTAAGGTTGCAATTTTCTAAAAAATGTTAAAAAAATATGGATAATCAGGGAAAACAAATTTACAAATTCTGAATTTATCAATTTGAAAAAATTATCTTTGCAACATGCAAGAAGCCACTTTAGAACAAGCCCAAAAATTAGGTTTATCAGAACAAGAATTTAATGAAATAATTTCCATTTTAGGACGAACTCCCAATTTTACAGAAACTGCGATGTACTCTGTAATGTGGAGTGAGCATTGTAGTTATAAAA
>CANHJA010000113.1 GCA_947460795.1 Bacteroidota bacterium
TAGTTTGGCCGATGCAATGCTGTCTTGAATTCGCTTTTGCTCAATCAACATTTTTTCTTTTGCAATGCGTTGGTTTTCTTTTTCTATTAATTTGGCCGATACAATACTGTCTTGAATTCGCTTTTGCTCTACCAACATTTTTTCTTTTGCAATCCACTGGTTTTCTTTTTCTATTAGTTTGGCCGATGCAATGCTGTCTTGAATTCGCTTTTCCTCTACCAACATTTTTTCTTTTGCAATGCGTTGATTTTCTTTTTCTATTAATTTGGCCGATGCAATACTGTCTTGAATTCGCTTTTCCTCAATCAACATTTTTTCTTTTGCAATGCGTTGGTTTTCTTTTTCTATTAATTTGGCCGATGCAATACTGTCTTGAATTCGCTTTTCCTCAATCAATAATGCGATTTTCTTTTGCTCTTCTATTTTTTTATTTACAACAGCAATGCTGTCTTGAATTCGTTTTTCTTCTATTTCTTTACTTTTTTTTATTGCCAAAATAATGCTGTCTTCTATTCTTTGTTTAGCAATTTTTTCTTCTAAAATTTTTAGCCTAAGTTTTTCATTTTCTTTTTCTTGCAATAAACCCTTTAAGGTAATCGTAATTCCTTTTTTAGAAGCCTCGATGCTATCTTGTACAAATTTCTTATTAAAGGCAATGATGCTATCTTGCCTTTTGCGTTCATTGATACGTTCTAAAACGACTGCTACCCTTCCTAAACTATCTGCTCTTCGTTTTGCTTTAATCGAATTTTGCAAACTATCCCTCTGTTTTTGCAATTGCAATCTTGTCTCTACTCTGGCTAAACTGTCTTGCGAGCGTTTAATTTTGATTGCATTTAAAATACTGTCTTTTTTTGACGTTTGTGCTAACAACTGGCTATTTGCAAAAAATACAAATACAATGAATAGCAGAAAAAAAGATAGATTTTTTTTTATCACTTTATATTAAAAGGTTTAACACACAACGAATTTAGCTCTATTTTAGTATTTGTAAAAATTAAAATAATACCACAGGAATCAACACATCTATATTCATCCAGAAAAATAATAAAATATTTAATGATGCAATTTGCTGTGCAATTTGCTGTGCTTTCTGCTATATAAAAAATACACGATTAAGCCAATAAAAAGCCAAGAGCCAAACCACAACCAATTTGAATAGGACATCCCTGTAAGCAAATAACAACAACATATTAAACCCAACAATGGAATTAATGAAAGATTTTTCATGAATGAAATAATGGCCATAACCATACACAATCCATAAAAAATAAGCAACGAAATATTGTTGGTAATTTTACCTTCGCTGAAATCCAGTATGCTTGTAAAATAACTTGGAAAAAAGAATTGAATAGCGATTAGCGAAGCGATTACAATACCAGGAAAAATATATTTTGAATTGATATATGGAATTTTAAATTTTCCATTTGTTTTTCGCTCTGCCAATTCAGCTTCGCTTTGTGGAGACAATAAAAGTACACCGCCACAAACTAATACAAATGCGAACAAGGTACCAATGCTTGTAAAATCCAATACAAAATTTTCATCCGTAAAAAAAATAGGCAAGCCCACAACTAAACCGGTAATGATAGTGGCAAAGCTGGGTGTTTTATATTTTGGGTGAATCGTTGAAAACTTTTTAGGCATCAGCCCGTCTCTACTCATCGTCATCCAAATACGAGGTTGTCCCATTTGAAAAACCAACAACACACTGGTCATAGCTACTACAGCTGCTATCGAAACAATAAACAACATCCATTTTACTCCTTTAATTGCAAAAATTTCAGCCAAAGGATCACTCACTCCTAACAATTGATAAGAAACCATACCAGTAATTATCAATGCTAATAAAATAAAAACAACCGTACAAATTAATAAAGAATAAATCATTCCTTTAGGCAAATCTCGTTGAGGATTTCTGCTTTCTTCCGCTAATGTAGAAACTGCATCAAAGCCAATATAGGCAAAAAATACAGCTGAAACACCACCCATTACACCACTAAAACCATTAGGCATAAATGGCGTCCAATTATTGATATCAATATAAAAAAAACCAACTACAATCACTAAAACAATAATGAGCAGTTTAATCCAAACCATGAGGTTGCTAAAATTTTTAGATTCTTTGGTTCCTCTGTATACTAAATAAGTGATTAAAATATTGATAACAACAGCAGGCATATCAAATATTATTTTTAAACTTCCAATCATGGGAGCATTTTGCCATGCAATAAATCCTTCACCCTGTTTATTTTCCATAAATGCTGCATGCGCTGATTTATAGTTGATAGTCAACCATTCGGGTAAATGAATATGAAATGTTTCTAACAAATTGGTAAAATATCCACTCCAAGAAAAAGCAATATATATGTTCCCTATTGAATATTCCATAATTAAAGCCCATCCAATAATCCATGCAAATAATTCGCCAAATGAAACATAGGCATAGGTATATGCACTCCCAGAAACAGGCACTCTTGAGGCAAACTCGGCATAGCACATTGCAGTAAAACCACAGGCAACAGCGCACATAATATATAATAAGATAACAGCAGGACCACCCGAAAAACACGCATTTCCAATGGCGCTAAATGTACCTCCACCGATGATGGCTGCAATACCAAAAAAAGTTAAATCTTTTACGGTAAGTACTTTATGCAAAGTATGCAATTCTGAATCGCCTTGTCCAGATTGAGCGTCTTGCGTTATTTTATGGATCGATTTTTTCCTGAATAATGAATTCATGTATGAATTTTAAACGTTGAAAATACAAATTATTTTTTCAATCATTTAAAAGAATTGTAATTTTAGTTTTTATGAAAATAAATATTGCCGAAAATTGGAAAAAGGTTTTAAAAGATGAATTCGAAAAAATATATTTTCAAGAAATCATTTCATTATTAGACCATGAAAAAAAAGTAGGTAAAACTATATTTCCTGAAGAAGACCATATTTTCAATGCGTTTAATCACACTTCATTTGAAAATACACAAGTTGTAATTTTAGGACAAGACCCTTATCATGCAGCAAAGCAAGCACATGGATTGAGTTTTAGTGTGCCCAATGGGATTAAAATACCGCCTTCGTTGAAAAATATTTTCAACGAATTAAAAACCGATATTGGCAAAGAAATTCCTAAAAGTGGGAATTTAATAAATTGGGCAAAGCAAGGCGTTTTATTATTAAATTCATCCCTTACAGTTGAAGAAAACAAACCAATGAGCCATAGTAAAATTGGCTGGAACCTCTTTACAGATGCTGTTATAAAAAAGATATCTGAAGAAAAAACAAATGTCATTTTTATTTTGTGGGGAAAATTTGCACAAGAAAAAGAAAAATTAATTGACCTCGAAAAACATTTCATTTTAAAAGCTGCTCATCCCTCCCCCTTGTCTGCATACAATGGTTTTTGGGGTTGTAAGCATTTCTCAAAAACAAATGAATTATTAAAGTCTATTAATAAACAAGAAATAAAGTTCTGATAAAAATACTTTATTACTTTTACAAAAAATTAAACATTGATTAAAGACGTTTTAGCAAGAATTTTTTTTGTGTATGCAGCCCTGTTATTTTTTATCACTATGCTACCCGTAGTGCTTCTTTTTTTTATCGCTAGAAATTTTTTTAATGAAGAAAAGTCCAATAAAATCATTCAAAAAGGATTTCAAGTTTGGATGGGTATTTTTTTGCCCATGATATTTTGTCCGGTTAAACATGTGGGTAGGGAACGATTTCAAAAAGGGAAAAATTATGTTGTTACATTAAATCACAACAGCCTTGCAGATGTGCCTGTTTCTACTCCAGGCATTCCCACTTCGAATAGAACGTTAGCAAAAGCAGAAATGGCAAAAACGCCTATTTTTGGATACATTTATGCCTCAGGATCTATTTTGCTAAACCGAGAAGATCAAAAAAGCAGAGCGGCAAGTTTTAAAAAAATGGTAGACGCCTTACACAAAGGTTTGCATTTATGTTTATTTCCTGAAGGTACTCGAAACAAAACAGACGAACCGATTGCTCGTTTTTTTGATGGCGCTTTTAGAGTGGCTATTATGGCTCAAAAACCAATTATGCCAGGGTTGATATTTGGCACTAAAAACATTTTACATCCACATAAAAAAATGTGGGCATGGCCTCATAAATTAGAAATTCATTTTTTAGAACCCATTGAAACGACAGGTATGCAAACAGAAGAAACGGATGCATTGAAAATGATCGTATTCAACTTAATGAAAGCGTATTACATAAAAAACAGTCACTTAGCGTAATAGTTATTTTCATTTTATAAAGCATTATTGCAAAGTATACCGAATGAAATAATGAAATGCAGTTTTTTTCAGGTTTTGCATGAATCCCCGTATTATCAATAATTGTTATAGTTATTAACAACAATAAAGTAATATTTTTAAGTATAATATATCCATTCAATTATATTTGCAAAAATTTTATTCATGGCACAAGATTTATATACCAACCCAGATTATTATCAATTAGACGAATTATTGACCGAAGAACATAAAATGATTCGAGACATGGTAAGAGCTTGGATTAAAAAAGAAGTAAGTCCGAATATTGAAGAATGGGCTCAAAACTGTCATTTCCCTAAACATTTAGTACCTCAAATGGGCGAATTGGGTGTTTTTGGACCAACAGTTCCTGCTGAGTATGGCGGCGGCGGATTAGATTATATTAGTTACGGAATCATGATGCAAGAAATTGAGCGTTCAGATTCAGGAATGAGAAGCACTGCTTCTGTACAAGGAAGTTTGGTAATGTATCCCATTTATGCATATGGAAGTGAAGAACAACGCAACAAGTTTTTACCTAAATTAGCTTCTGGCGAATGGTTAGGGTGCTTTGGATTGACAGAACCTGACAGTGGAAGTGATCCTTCGAGCATGATTACGAATATTAAAGATGCTGGAGACCATGTGATTTTAAACGGAGCTAAAATGTGGATTAGTAATTCACCTGAAGCGCAAGTAGCGGTTGTTTGGGCAAAAGATGAACAAGGCGACATCAGAGGATTGATTGTTGAAAGAGGAATGGAAGGTTTTACAACTCCTGAAATACATAATAAATGGAGTCTTCGTGCGAGCTGCACCGGGGAACTTGTTTTTGACAATGTAAAAGTGCCAAAAGAAAATATTTTTCCAAACATCAAAGGATTGAAAGGGCCTTTAGGCTGTTTAAGCAAAGCTCGTTATGGAATTGCTTGGGGTGCTTTGGGTGCTGCAATGGATTGTTACGACAGTGCATTAAGATATACTTTGCAACGCAGTCAATTTGGAAAACCAATTGCAGGATTTCAATTACAACAAAAAAAATTAGCTGAGATGTTGACTGAAATTACCAAAGGTCAATTACTTGTTTGGAGACTTGGTGTTTTAATGAACGAAGGGAAAGCAACTCCTGCTCAAATATCAATGGCTAAAAGAAATAGCTGTGAAATTGCATTGAATATCGCTCGAGAAGCTCGTCAAATGCACGGTGGAATGGGCATTACAGGCGAATACTCAATTATGCGTCACATGATGAATTTAGAAAGTGTTGTTACTTACGAAGGAACACATGATATTCATTTATTAATTACCGGTATGGATATTACAGGAATAAACGCTTTTAAATAATCGTTTTATCTCATAAACAAAAGAGGCTGTCTTAATGTTAGACAGCCTCTTTTTTTTGATTTCAATGGAGATGAACACTATGCCATCTTTATATGATAATCGATTAAACCTTTTATTGGTTTTTGAATAACCGAACCTAAACTAATTTCATATTGCTCACATAAATTTTCTAAAATATCTTTCAAGTAAAATGCTACGGAACCTGTAAAATGTACAGGTACTTTATGCACTTGAGGGTATCTGATTAAATGATTAATAAATAAATCATTCAAACAATCTTCTGCAATATTTTCTATCATATAATGCCCTCTATTTTCAAAAATAAAAGATGCAAATTGCGCTAAAAAACGATTTGGAAAAGGTTTTCTATAAAGACTTTCTAAAACGGTAGGCAATACGTTTTGATATTTTTTTTCAAATGCAATTTTTAAATCAGGCTCTAAAATATCATGTAAATAATATTGCAATAATTTTTTACCTAAATGAGTTCCACCGCCTTCATCTCCTAAAACATATCCTAACGATTGAGTTTTGTATGCAATCTTTTTTCCATTAAAAAAACAAGTGTTGCTACCCGTTCCTAAAATACATGCAATTCCTTTTTGATTTTTACAAGTCGCTTGAGCAGAAGCTAATATATCACTGTATGATTTTACTTTTTTACATTTAAAATAATCCTTCAAACACTGCTCTACTATGTGTTTGGTATCTTCACTGTTAATACCGGCACCGTAAAAATGAATTTCATCCAACTTAATTTTTTCTGGATTTATTTTTAATTCTGTTTTAAAAATTGAAATAATTTCATTGGATAGCAAAAAGAATGGATTGATACCTTGCGTTTGTAACATTTTCTTTTTCCCATTCGTAATTAAACACCAATCTGTTTTGGTAGATCCACTTTCAGCTATTAAAATCGTTTTGCTTTGCATACAGCAATATTAATATTTTAATATTAAAGGTTTCGTTTTTTTGTTAAAAATAATACCTGTAATTATAATCGAATACTTTGTAATTAGAAATTCGCAATTGTCTTAATATTTATATTTCAGCCCTATTCTAAATTCATTTAGACTACTTGCATCATTCGGATTTTTTTGCAATTGGAGCGAATTGAAACCAAAATTATATTGCAATGAATAATACAAATTTTTACTTAGCAATTGAATCCCATTTTCAATACCAATTAAAAAGTATGGATTGAACTGATTAAAATCTTGTATCGTAAATTTATTTTCATTTATTCTGGTCGAAGACTCATACGATGTTCCCATGGATTTATTTTGAGAATAAATAGATTTATTAACCCCAAAGCCTGCATTGACAGATGTTTGCTTGGTTACTTGAAAATTAGAATGGATACTGATTGAATTCGAAATTCCTTTTTTATTAAGAATAACGGAATTCAACATTCGTTTAGAAAGGGAAAAATAATGAACTGAATATTGTAATGAAAAACTGAATTTATTTTTAATCTGCAGCCGCTGCTCAATACTTGCAGCATAAGAAAAAGATGGCAAGCCAATTTTATATTTTAAAAAATTAGATTTGGGATTCATTGTAGAATTTCCCTGCCCTACATGAAAACCGATGAGAGTAGTACTTTTCTTTTTTTGAGCATGTACATGAAGAGATGTAAAAATAAATACCAAATAAACAATCCATTTTTTCATATCCTATTATTTATTACTAAAAATAAGGTTATTCAAGATCACTCCCATTTTAAAAATGTTAAAATTTTATATTCTAGGATAATTTAACATTTGAATACTGATTTTAAGTATTTTAATTTAGTTTTGCATCACTGGCTTCGTAGTTCAACTGAATAGAATATCAGATTTCGGCTCTGAGGGTTACAGGTTTGAATCCTGTCGAGGTCACTGAATAGAAAGGTCTGCATA